>DFBD01000169.1:0-8359 GCA_002367255.1 Rhodobacterales bacterium UBA3089
GTCACTTGTTGTCGTGTCTTCTTGCGGATCATATTGGTTACCAATCCGTTAATCATCTTTGGAATTTCCGAGAAAAACGCTTTCTTTAGAACAGCCCAGTTGCCATCATTCAGCCAACGATCCGAGACCAGCGCGAAGTAGAGGTGTTCCTCGACCATTCGGATGACGGCGCGGGAAATTGCGCGTTGTTCAGGCGTTAAACCTTTGTCAAAATCGAATATGAAGGTTTGCTCCAGAAAATCGCGGATGGTATCACTGTCAGCAATCGTTTTGCCGCCATCAATCAGGATCGGCAACTTGCCATTCGGGGTTTTACGCGAGTCGCTGGTGTACTTCGGAGTCCAGCTTGCGCCGGAAAACTGCAATAAACACATCGCCTTGACGCAAAACGGGCTGGCGCTGGGTTCGCCAAAAGCTGCGGGGAAGGTGATTAACTTAAGCATTGGGCCTCCGGAAAAATATCACATTTAAATAGCCAATGATAACAGGGAAAAGTCACCTGACCACCCCGATATTTGGTTGCCGCGACGTAAATTTCCACACTATCTTGCGGTTGCCATCTTGTTAAACCATTCCGAATCCGGTATGACTTTAATCCCGTGATACAAGCGAATGTGCTGCACGGCGCAATCCAAAAAATAACATTTACACGGGGGCCAATTCGGCATGGCGCGTTATATTTTCATTACTGGTGGTGTGGTTTCCTCGTTAGGGAAAGGTCTTGCGTCGGCGGCGTTAGGTTCGTTGTTGCAAGCGCGTGGATACTCGGTGCGGCTTCGTAAACTTGACCCATATTTAAACGTTGACCCTGGCACGATGTCCCCGTTTGAGCATGGCGAGGTTTTTGTGACCGATGACGGCGCGGAAACCGATCTGGACCTTGGCCACTATGAGCGTTTCACCGGTGTTTCGGCCTGCAAGACGGATTCGGTTTCCTCGGGCCGGATATATTCCGACGTGTTGGAAAAAGAGCGGCGCGGGGATTATCTGGGCAAAACCATTCAGGTTATCCCGCATGTGACCAACGAAATTAAAGATTTCATCAAGATCGGTGACGAAGACGTCGATTTCATGCTGTGCGAAATCGGTGGCACGGTCGGCGATATCGAAGCCCTGCCCTTTTTCGAGGCCATCCGACAGTTCAGCCAAGACCGGCGCGGGGAATGCATTTTCATGCACCTGACGCTGCTGCCGTATATTTCTGCGGCTGGCGAGCTGAAGACGAAACCGACGCAACACTCGGTTAAGGAATTGCGCTCGATCGGTATTGCGCCGGACATTCTGATGTGTCGCTCGGAATATGAAATTCCACAAAAAGAACGCGAAAAGCTGGCGCTATTTTGTAACGTGCGACCCGACGCTGTTATTCCGGCGCTGGACCTGAAATCGATTTACGAGGCACCGCTGGCATACAGTCGTGAAGGCATGGACCGCGCGGTGTTGGAGGCGTTTGGCATTACCGATGCACCGGCGCCCGACATGGCAAAATGGGCCGATGTCATGGACCGCGTTGAACACCCAGAGGGCACAGTAAAAATCGCGATTGTTGGTAAATACACCCAGCTTGGTGATGCGTATAAGTCGATTGCCGAGGCGTTAACGCACGGCGGCATGCATAACCGTGTTAAGGTTAAAGTCGAGTGGATCAACTCCGAAGTGTTTGAATCCGAAGATGAAATCACAACAAAGCTGCAAGGGTTCAACGCAATTCTCGTACCCGGTGGTTTTGGCGAACGCGGGACCGAAGGCAAGATCAAAGCCGCACAATATGCCCGCGAAAATGACATCCCCTACCTCGGAATTTGCCTGGGTATGCAGATGGCCGTGATCGAGGCTGCGCGAAATCTGGCCGGTATCAAGGATGCGGGTTCCGAGGAATTTGACCATGAAGCGGGCGAAAAACGCTTTACGCCGATCGTGTATCACCTGAAAGAATGGGTTGAGGGCAACCGCACAATCCAGCGCGATGCAGGCGATGACAAGGGGGGAACCATGCGGTTGGGCGCGTATAATGCGACCCTTTCCAAGGGGTCTCGGGTGGCGGAAATTTACGGCAGCACCGCGATTTCGGAACGCCACCGTCACCGCTACGAGGTCGATATGACCTACCGCGAGGCGATTGAGGCGACGGGGTTGAAGTTCTCGGGAATCTCGCCGGATGGCAAGTTGCCTGAAATCGTCGAAATCCCCGATCATCCTTGGTATATCGGCGTTCAGTTCCATCCTGAATTGAAATCCCGCCCGTTCGAGCCACACCCGCTGTTTGCCAGCTTTGTCGAGGCCGCGGTTAAGCAATCACGGCTTGTTTGATGCTGGCGCCAAGCGCCCTTGCCTCAATTGAATTAACACTTAGGTAATACTCCATGCTTAAAACGCTTCTTAAACGCCTGAACGGCACCGCAACTTCGGACCCTTTATCAACGGATGACGCACGTTTGGCGATGGCCGCGTTAATGGTGCGGGTCGCGCGGGCGGATCATGATTACGCCTCATCAGAAGTCGCCGTGATAGACGCGCTTTTGATGCATCGCTACGGCTTGGATGCTTCCGAAACTGCTGCTTTGCGCGCCGAGGCGGAGGAGTTGGAAGCCAACGCGCCTGACACCGTTCGCTTCACGCGCCTGATTAAAACGGCTGTGCCATACGAAGACCGCAACGCCATCGCCGAATCTCTTTGGCGGATTGTTTTGGCTGATGACGAGCGTCACCACCACGAGGATTCATTCCTGCGATTGGTTGTCAGCCTTTTGGGGGTAAGTGATCGCGATAGCGGGTTGGCCCGTCAACGTGCGCAAACAGGTTAACCGTCGCTAAGGCGTTGTAGTTGCGCTTCGATCAGGCGTTGGTTTTCTTCAACCAAATCGTCATCATTCGGGACAATTACGCGCCGATTGGCGTGTGGGAACGGCGCATTTGGCAACGGTTCTTTCAGAAAATCGCAGATTTCCTGCCATCCGTCACCTTCCTCCCAACAGACTTCACACAAAACATGACCGGCATTCTGATCGGCAAAAAACTTGCGGACCTCGGCCAGATGGTTTTCGTAAAATGCGATGTGCGAGGCCTCTGCGCCGTGGGGATAATCGAACCCGAAGACCCGTTTGCGCGGGTTGTTATGCGGGTTTGTAACCAGCGTGTGCGCTTTCAGGCTTTCCAGCCACGCCTGAGCCGAACTGCGACGTGTCAGGACGTATCTTGCTGTTTCTCCATATTTTTCAAATACCTGCCTATACATCAGCGGCCAGGGCCAATCCTCGAAAGAGTCGAAATCCTCGACCGTTTTGAATATCTGCCCAAAACTGTTATTGAAAAATTTATGCGTCATCTGCCCACGCATGGTGCAATGATTGTAGCCAAGCGTAACCAGCGCGAGTTTCAAGCTGGACGTGCCCGTCTTGTTCAATCCGATCCCGAAAACTTTATGTGGTTTGCTCATTTTTCCTGCGTAACCTTCCTGCGGCACCAAGACAATAGATTCCAGCTTTCCATGTTTGGCCACACACAGTAAAAGACCACAAATTCTGCTGCCCACCGGAGATTCCCATGACCAAAGAGCCAGCCATCACCCTAGAAATGATCCGTAAACACGGAATTAATCAGGCCGAATACCAGCGTATTCTTGAACTTCTGGACCGCGAGCCGACATTCACGGAGCTTGGAATTTTTTCCGCGATGTGGAACGAACATTGTTCGTATAAATCCTCTAAGAAATGGTTAAGGACTTTGCCAACCGAGGGGCCGCAGGTGATTTGCGGGCCGGGTGAAAACGCCGGGATCGTTGATATTGGTGACGGTCAATGTGTTGTTTTCAAGATGGAAAGCCATAACCACCCTTCCTATATCGAGCCTTATCAAGGTGCTGCGACCGGCATGGGTGGCATTCTGCGCGATGTGTTCACGATGGGCGCACGGCCCATGGCGGCGATGAATTCCCTGTCGTTCGGGGATCCCTCGCATCATAAAACAAAACAATTGGTTAATGGCGTTGTTGAGGGCATCGGCGGGTATGGCAATTGTTTTGGCGTACCAACTGTTGGTGGCGAGGTGCGTTTTCACAAAGCTTACAATGGTAACTGTCTGGTTAACGCTTTTGCGGCGGGGATCGCGAATACGAACGAGATCTTCTACTCCGCTGCTTCGGGTGTCGGTATGCCTGTGGTTTATCTTGGCGCCAAAACGGGGCGTGACGGGGTTGGCGGGGCAACGATGGCCTCGGCTGAGTTTGACGACACCATCGAGGAAAAACGCCCTACCGTTCAGGTCGGTGATCCCTTCACCGAGAAACGGTTGATGGAGGCAACGCTGGAGCTGATGCAAACCGGCGCGGTGATCTCCATTCAGGATATGGGCGCGGCAGGTCTGACCTGTTCGGCGGTTGAAATGGGCGACAAGGGCGGCCTTGGAGTGGCGCTTGATCTGGAAAAAGTTCCGGTACGTGAAGAAAACATGACGGCTTACGAGATGATGCTTTCGGAAAGTCAGGAACGTATGTTGATGGTGCTTAAGCCCGAGAAGGAAGCCGTGGCCAAGGCTGTGTTCGATAAATGGGACCTCGATTTCGCGATTGTCGGCGAGACGATTGCCGAAGATCGGTTCCTTATCCGTCTTAACGGGGAATTAATGGCCGACCTACCGCTGAAAGCGCTATCGGGTGAAGCGCCGGAATATGACCGCGAGTGGGTGGAAACACCGGCGGCAGGGCAACTTGTCGATCTCCCCGAAGTGAATGTCACCAAGGCTTTACTGGCTATCATGGGGTCGGCGAACTACTCCTCCAGGGCTTGGGTATGGCAGCAGTACGACCATATGGTCGGCGCGGATACCGTTGTGCATCCGGGGTCTGATGCGGGTGTTGTGCGGGTTCATGGCACACCGAAGGCTTTGGCGTTTACGTCTGATGTGACGCCACGGTATTGCAAGGCCAACCCGTTCGAGGGTGGCAAGCAGGCAGTGGCCGAGGCTTATCGTAATCTGTGTGCGACGGGTGCTACACCTTTGGCGACGACGGATAATATGAACTTCGGCAACCCCGAAAAGCCCGAGATCATGGGGCAGTTTGTTGGGTGTATCAAGGGCATTGCCGCAGCTGTTTCCGCGTTGGATATGCCCATCGTTTCGGGGAACGTCAGCCTTTATAATGAGACCGATGGCTCGGGTATTTTGCCAACGCCTACGATTGGGGCGGTTGGGATTATGCACTCGTTAGACGAGATGATCCGCATTGCGCCGAACGACGGTGATGCGTTGATCCTTATCGGGGAAACGCAGGGACATCTAGGGCAATCGGCGTTGCTGGCCGAGGTGTTTAACCGCGAAGACGGCGATGCGCCACACGTTGATCTGGCAGCGGAGCGTAAAGCTGGCGATGCGCTGCGGGCGGCCAAGGCGGCGGGTCTGATAAGGGCGGCGCATGATCTTAGCGACGGTGGCTTGGCTATTGCGGCGGCGGATATGGCGTTGGCAGCGGATACCGGTGTTACGATTGAAGGCGAAGGCGCTGGCTGGTTCTTTGGCGAGGATCAAGCGCGGTATCTGGTGGCGTGTAATGTGGCGAAGGCTGATGCATTGCTGGCCAAGTTGACCGACGCTGACGTGCCTGCCGCGAAGGTGGGGAAAGTCGGCGGGGATGCGTTGACCCTCGGCGCGGATAGTATTCCGCTGACGTCCATACGCGAAGCCTTCGATACCGGCCTGATCAAGGTCGCTGTCTAAAGTTTTTCTAAACTTTTCCACATTACCTTCCAGTTCGTCGTGACACTTCGCGGCGAAAGGAGGTGATGTATGTGAATCCAAGTAATTACAGACTTCTGGTCGTAATCCTTATGGCGTTAAGCTTGATGGTCGCGATCATAAGGCTCTATCTCGGGCAATAGTCCGATAAAGCCGAGGCCCGCAGTTACCGCTGCGGGCCTCACTTTAAGGTGATTTCTGTGAAACCAACTACAGACTTCCTTTTATATACGCCTCAACCCCTAACAAATCAATAACGTCGCACCCCTTGCGCCTACTCTTTAGGGACCTTAAATTCAGTCGAACAATTAACGGGAGATTCCGCATATGGCTATTGAAGCCCACAGCATTGAGGCCCTCATTCAAGAGGCATTTCCATCAGCTAAGGTCGAGATTCAGGACTTGGCCGGTGACGGAAACCATTATGCGGCAACAGTTGTTGCCGAGGAATTCAAGGGCCTGAACCGGGTTAAGCAGCACCAGATGGTTTATGCTGCGTTGAAAGGAAAAATGGATGGCGCAAACGGCGAATTGCACGCATTGGCATTGACGACGAAAGCGCCGGAATAGGTGGAAACGTGGAAGCTCATAATCCTCGGTGTTGTGGCAGTGTTTGTAGCTGCGATTTTGATCGAGGTTTGGCTGAAGCGGGACAAATCCCAAGGCACGCTTGCGGAAACACTGGGCAAAGCAAGCAATGTTCGGGCGGAAGACAAGCCGCCGTTGGGTATGGAAGCAATTGACATGGATGTGGTGCGAGAGGCCGAGAGGTTGAACACCAATCTGGAACGGAAAAATTCTATCATTCGAGAACGATACAAGGATAAGAGACAATGACAAACGCAGTAGACACAATTCAAGCAGACATTACAGACAACAATGTTGTTCTGTACATGAAAGGCACTTCGGACGCACCGCAGTGCGGGTTTTCCAGCAAAGTTGCCGGAATCCTGAACTATATGGGCGTAGAATACAAAGACGTTAACGTGTTGGCCGATGAAGGTGTTCGCCAAGGCATCAAGGATTTCTCGGACTGGCCGACAATTCCGCAGCTTTATGTCAAAGGCGAATTCGTTGGCGGTTGCGACATCATAATCGAGATGACGCTTTCCGGCGAGTTGGACACATTGTTTACCGACGGCGAAATCACCTTCAACAAAGAAGCTGCGGATAAAATCCGCGAAGCTAACGGTTAAATTTTTCGAAATTCAATGTATTAAGCCCTGCCCTTCACGGCGGGGCTTTTTATTTGCCCTCGATTTCATCGGCCAGTTCTTCGAGGCGAAGCACGGCGTCCTCGTAGGAACGCAGCAAGACTTCCTCGTTCGGGAAAGCCTTGGGTGCGGCGGCTGCCAGCGCAGAGTTGCGGACTTCGGCCGCGCGAAGCTGACCTTCAAGTTCTTTAACCCGCTCGATTGAGGCGCGCGCCTGCCATTCCAGTTCTTTAACTTTATCGGCCAGCATCAGGCCGGACATTAACAGCATCCGAGACTCGGTAACGCGGCCAATCTGGGCTTGGAGGGTGTCCGCCTCGGCGCTAAGTAGTTTAGCCGCAGCTTCGAGGTGGGGTTCTTCGCCATCGTTACAGGCGAGTGCAAAGTTTCGGTTACCAATCGTGATGTTGACTTCAGGCATTGCCGTTTCCTTCCATCAACGGGTTCAACTGGTCGATCAATTTATTGACCTCGGCCAGATCACTTTCTCGTTGCGTCCGTAGTTGGCTCAACTGGGTTTGCAACTTTGCGTTAATTTCCTTTTCGGTAACCAGCGCACCGCTTTGACTATCCCGGGCACCGAGTGCCGCCGATATCCGGTCAGTGGCTGATTTAAGACGGTCTTCCAAAGTCTTCAATTCGTTCATTTCTGTTCTTCCCGCGTCGATCAAGGTGCCTGCGAATCGCATTTCGATACCAATAAGAGGATTATAACCGCATTTCGCGTGATTTGCCGTGAATTTACCAATGCACATGCTTGACCCGTTCGACGGGGCTGGTATCAACAACAAGAACCCCTATTCAAAGGATATCGCCGTGAACATTGAAGACCTTCGCAAACAGCACCCCGACCATTGGAATAAAGCCGCCGCATTGCGGATGTTGGCAATCGATGCAGTTCAGGCCGCCAATTCCGGCCACCCCGGAATGCCAATGGGTATGGCCGATGTTGCCACGGTTCTTTTCGAAAAGCACATGAAGTTTGATGCATCGGCGCCACGATGGCCGGATCGGGATCGGTTTGTGTTGTCTGCGGGGCATGGCTCGATGTTGCTTTACGGGCTGCTGCACCTGACGGGTTACAAGGACATGACGATTGAAGAGATCGCCAATTTCCGCCAAATGGGCGCGAAAACTGCGGGGCATCCTGAATATGGCCACGCCGAAGGGATCGAGTGCACCACAGGGCCGCTGGGCCAAGGTATCGCCACGGCTGTTGGCATGGCGATGGGTGAACAATCCATGGCGGCCCGGTTTGGGAAAAAGCTGGTTGATCACCACACATATGTAATTGCTGGCGATGGTTGTCTGATGGAAGGCGTCAGCCACGAAGCAATCGGTCTGGCTGGCAAACAGCGGCTTGGCAAACTGATCGTGCTTTGGGATGACAACGGTATTTCGATTGATGGCAAGGT
>DFBD01000169.1:8404-10731 GCA_002367255.1 Rhodobacterales bacterium UBA3089
TGCGACGGGCATGACCCGGATGCAATCGACAAGGCAATCACGCAGGCCAAGCAAAGCCCGCGCCCTTCCCTGATTGCGTGCAAAACGCATATCGGATTTGGCTCGCCTTCCAAGCAAGATACATCGGGTGCGCATGGCGCGCCGCTGGGTGATGCGGAAATCGCGTTGGTTCGCAAGGCTTATGGCTGGAAAAGCGGACCGTTCAAAATTCCAAAAGATATCAAGTCTGCTTGGGAAGCCATCGGTTCGCGCGGTGTTGCGGATAATACAGCATGGCTTGAACGCAAAGCGTCGATTTCCGAGCGCAAACAGGCCGAGTTTGATCGGGTTGTTGCGGGCGTTGCCCCTAAACGTCTGGGGTCTGCGGTTCGCGGGCTGAAGAAGCAGATTACGGCTGATTTGCCGAAGGTGGCCACACGTAAATCCAGCGAGATGGCTTTGGCGGCAATCAATCCGGTTATGCCGGAAACAATTGGTGGCTCGGCTGATTTGACGGGCTCTAATAATACGCGAACGGCGGATATGGGCACGTTTGATGCGGAGAACCGCGGTGGACGTTATGTGTATTATGGCATTCGCGAACACGGCATGGCGGCCGCGATGAATGGTCTGGCACTGCACGGTGGTTGTGCGCCTTACGGCGGTACGTTCATGGTGTTCAGCGATTATGCCAAGGGCGCAATGCGGTTGTCCTCGCTTATGGGGATTCGGGCGGTTTACGTTCTGACGCACGATTCCATTGGCCTTGGCGAAGACGGCCCTACCCACCAACCTATCGAGCAGTTGGCGATGATGCGCGCCACGCCAAATCTTAACGTATTCCGCCCTGCCGACACGGTTGAAACGGCGGAAGCATGGGAATTGGCACTGTCGGCTGAAAGCACGCCATCCGCACTGGCCTTGACGCGCCAAGGATTGCCGACGGTTCGCACCAAGTACACCAACAAGAACCTGACTGCACAAGGCGCATATGTTCTGAAGGACGCGGAAAACAAACGTCAGGCGATTCTGCTGGCGACTGGTTCCGAAGTGGAAATCGCCCTTGCCGCGCAGGAAATTTTGGAAGCCAAGGGTATCGGCACGCGTGTGGTTTCAATGCCATGTTGGGAACTGTTTGAAGCGCAGGACGAGAAGTATCGCAAGCGCGTGCTTCCTGCTGGATCAGTTCGTGTCGGGATCGAGGCGGCTGCACGGTTCGGCTGGGATAAATGGTTAACGGGCGAACGCGGCAATTCGAAGAAGGCCGCGTTTGTCGGAATGGCCAGCTTTGGTGCCTCCGCCCCTATTGACGAGCTTTATGCGCATTTCGGCATTACAGCGGAAAACGTCGTTGCCCAAGTCGAAGCGCTTTTGGTGTAGTTCACCATAGCTTGAAACAAGGCTGGTCCGTTTGCTTAAAACGGGCCAGTATGCAGCATGGATAACAAAACAGCATTTTGGATGGCCCTGATTATTGTCTGCATTTTTGCGGCCGATATTTTCTATTTTGAATGGGGGCTCTTGCTGTTTTTTGGCAAACAAGTCGCCCGCGCCAGTAGCTGGCTGGCCTTCTGGCATAAGTTCTGACCGATAGCCGCGGTGAGTCTTTCCGGTAACAATCCGCTTAATATGCACAGTTTCTTATTTTAGGGATTCCCTTAGCGAATCACTTGTGACATGATTCGGATAGATGCGTATCAAGCGCACGTTTGAGGCGGTCACTATGGAACAAGTATCTATCAAAAACGGTTTTACCGGCATTCTGACGTCCGTCGGAATTATTGCCGGTATGGCTTTTTTTGCCTATGCCGCCCTGCAAGGGGATTATGGCATGTTCCGCCTGTTCCAAACCCAAGCCCAGGAAAGCCGCCTATTGGCCGAGCTGGAAGTTTTGACCAACAATCATAAGCGACTGCAAAACCGAACCCACAGATTATCGAATGAATTCCTGGATCTGGATTTGCTGGACGAGCAGGCACGCAAGGTTTTAGGGCTGGCGCGCGGTGATGAAATCGTTATCCGTTAAGGGCTTCCACTTTATTAATATATGCATAACTCCGTTGTAAAAAATGGGGGTGTTTTTTGCTGCTTTCTTGGCATATAATGTAGTTCAACACTAAACTACCTTCGTTTTGAATGGGAGAATATTGATGGCAGCCAAGAAGCCGAACGTCTCGAAAGAAGATCTTTTAGACCATTATCGTGAAATGCTGATGATCCGCAGATTCGAAGAAAAGGCGGGTCAGCTGTATGGCATG
This sequence comes from Rhodobacterales bacterium UBA3089, assembly GCA_002367255.1. Taxonomy (GTDB): domain Bacteria; phylum Pseudomonadota; class Alphaproteobacteria; order Rhodobacterales; family Rhodobacteraceae; genus NORP23. The sequence goes on from DFBD01000169.1 coordinate 10,642, forward strand.
GGCCTGATCGGCGGTTTCTGCCACCTTTATATAGGGCAAGAAGCGGTCATCGTTGGGCTGGAGGCCGGCACTAAAGAGGGCGACCAACGG
>DFBD01000205.1 GCA_002367255.1 Rhodobacterales bacterium UBA3089
ACGTGGTTGTTGGTAACGATATACCCGTCCGCCGAAATGATAAAACCGGAGCCAAGCGCATTGCCACGGCGACGCGGTTGATCCTGCTGGCCTTCTTGAAAATCCTTAAACAATTCCTCTAATGGCGAGCCTTCAGGCACAATCGGGCCGCTTCCCATCGTGCCGGGCAACGTCACCGTTGTGACGATATTCACCACCGCCGGGCTGATTTGATCGACCAGATCGGCCAGACTTTCACCCGCCGCACGCGATTGGCCCGACGTTGGCAAAATGATAAAAATCAGGGAAAACGCCGAGATCAGCATCGCGAACGACGCACGCACATAGCCCGTGCGGTTTAGGGTTCTGGATTGGCTCAATGGTTTTCCTCCTGCTCGACAAAATGACAGGCCTGAACAGGCTCGTCTAACTTCCTTAATAAACTGTGACTATTTTACAGGAAATCAAGCGATTAGGCGTCACATAATCGTCAAGTCAGCCGTGAACCGCCCAAATCAGCAGAACTCCGCCGGCTATGATGGCCAAACCCATCGCCCTCGTGCGCTCTAGCCCGATCTGGCGCAAGATTTCCAAAACCTCGTCAAGACGCGAAGGGGCCAGTGCAAGCACCAGCCCCTCTACGATAGCTACAAAACCTAATCCAAATAGGATGTCGGTGATCACTCCAACCCGTCCGTTTTCAGGAAGTCGAAGAACTCGCTGTCAGGCGAAAGCACCAGCGTGGTGTTATCCCCTTGCAAGGATTCCTCGTATGCCGCAAGCGAACGATAGAAAGCGAAGAACTCGGGGTCCTTGCTGAATGCTTCGGCGAAGATCGCATTCCGGGCGCCGTCTGCTTCACCACGGATGATGTCGCTGTCACGCTGCGCTTCGGATACAAGTTCCACCGCGGTACGATCAGCCGCCGCACGAACAACCTGCGCGGCCTCGTTACCACGTGCGCGTTCATCCGCTGCCTCGCGTTCACGTTCCGCACGCATACGCGCGAAGGTGGCTTCAAGGTTCTGCGCTGGAAGGTCAGCACGTTTGATACGCACGTCAACCACTTCAATCCCGAGGTTTTCGGATTCAGTAATCGCAAGATCACGGATACGGTTCATCAAGCCGACACGACCCTCAGAGAGGATTTCGTTCGACGTAACCGAACCCAGAACTTCACGCAAACTAGCGTTGATAATGCGGCCAAGACGGGATTCAGCCGACGCGATGCCGCCTGTACCAACGGCCTGACGGAACTGGACCACATCTGTAACACGGTAACGTGCAAAGGCGTCCACAACCAAACGACGATCATCAAGCGGCGTAACTTCCAGTGGAAGCGTATCCAGTGACAAGATGCGGTCATCATAAGAAACGACCTCTTGAATGAACGGGATCTTGAAAGCCATACCCGGGTCTTCTTTCACGGCTTTCACCTGACCAAATTGCAAGACCAGAGCTTTTTCACGTTCGTCCACGATAAAGATCGAGGAGGAGGCGAGGAAGGCGATGACGATCAGTACACCACCAAGAATAGGTAAACGTTTCATTAGTTCGACCCTCCTTTATTAAGCTCGTTCAGCGGTAGGTAAGGCACAACGCCCGATCCATTCGCATCTTCATCGATTACGATTTTCGTTACACCGGCCAACACACGTTCCATTGTTTCAAGGTACAAGCGCTTGCGGGTAACTTCTTCAGCCTTGGCGTATTCCTCGTAAACCGAAAGGAAACGGCTGGCTTCACCCGTCGCGGTGTTAACCACTTGTGCGCGATACGCTTCGGCAGTTTGCAACAACTGAACCGAGGAACCACGGGCCGCAGCCAGACGTTCGTTCGCATACGCATCAGCCCGTTTTTCCAGCGTGTCGCGCTCTTGTTCAGCTGCCTGAACGTCACGGAAAGCGTCGATAACCTCAACAGGCGGATCGGCCTTGTCGAAGTTCAAACGAACAATGTTCACACCTGAATTATAGGTATCCAGCGTACCCTGAATAAGCCCGCGCACCTCTTGCGAAATCGCAGCACGGTCACGGTTCAAGATTGGTGCAAGATCGGATCGCGCGATAACTTCGCGCATCGCAGCTTCAGACACAGCACGGATAGTTTCCTGTGCATCGGCCAAGTTAAACAAGAACTTCGGTGCATCGGTGATGTTCCAAACAACCTGGAAATCAATGTCCACGATGTTCTCGTCACCCGTCAGCATCAAGCCTTCTTCCAGACGGCTGCCACGGCTACCAACACCAATGTCTTCGGTGTTCTCACGTGTTACCGGCAAAATTTCGGCTGAAACGAACGGCCAAGGGGCGAAGTTCAGACCCGGTTCACCCGTGTCATAATACTTGCCAAACAGCAGCTCAACCGACTGTTCCTCGGGTTTAACCGAATAAAACGACGCAAAGCCCCACAGCGCAACCGCCGCCAGTACGACCAGCCCGATGGAGCCTTTGCCCAATCCGCCGCTGCCAGCCCCGTTCGAGCCGCCGCCACCGCCGCCGCCCATCAGGACTTTAAGCTGTTCGGAACCCTTGCGAACCAGATCGTCAATATCAGGCACTTGTGGCGGTTGCCCGCCCTGATTGCCCTTATTGCGATCATCGTCGCCGCCATTGTTGCCGCCGCCACCCCAAGGGCCGCCGGAATTACTCGAATTTGGCATGTATCTGCTCTTCCTTCGGTTAAAAATAATTCTGTGTCAGAATGTGTTCATTTTTGAGTAAAATTCAAGGGTTAACCCACAGGTTCTTTCATAGTAACCAATTCTTCTGCCGCAGTCGGGTGTACGGCCACCGTCCGGTCGAAATCTTCTTTGGTCGCGCCCATCTTAATCGCGATTGCCGCCATCTGGATCATCTCGCCCGCCGCTGGGCCAACGATATGGCAGCCCAGCACCTTGCGGCTATCCTTATCAACGACCAGTTTCATCAACATGCGTTCATCGCTACCCGCCAAGATATTCGCCATCGGACGGAAGGCCGCGCGGTAAATCTCGACGTTATAACTGTCGGCGGCTTCTTCCTGACCCAGACCGACGGTTCCGACCTCGGGCTGCGTAAACACCGCCGTTGCGATCATGTCGTGGTCCATTGCGGTGGGGTTGTCGTTAAACACCGTTTCCACAAATGCCATGCCTTCGCGGATGGCCACGGGCGTCAGGTTCACACGGTCGGTCACATCGCCCACCGCATAGATCGACGGCACAGATGTCTGCGAAAACCGGTCAACCATGACCTCGCCTTTGCGGCCCAGCTTAACGCCCGCAGCCTCAAGCCCCAAATCCTTGGTGTTAGCCACGCGACCCGTCGCATAAAGCACTTCGTCCACCACCGTGATCGAGCCGTTGGTACAGGTCACATGCAATCCGTCGTCTTTCTTTTCGATGCTGGCCACATCCGTGCCGAGGTGCAGGTTTACACCTTTGCGGATCATCTCCTCGGCGACATGCCCACGCACCTCGCCATCAAAGCCGCGCAGGATTTGGGCGCCGCGATAGAACTGCGTTACCTCCGCGCCCATGCCGTTGAAAATCCCGGCAAACTCGCAAGCAATGTATCCACCACCCACGACCAAAATCCGCTTTGGCAAATCTTCCAGCAAGAACACATCATCCGACGAAATCGCGTTTTCATGCCCCTTAACCGAAGGGATAAACGGCTGCCCGCCCGTCGCTACCAGAATGGTCTTGGCGGTAATCTCTTCGCCATTTGACAGCACAACCGTATGCGCGTCCTTAACCGTTGCACGGCTGTTAAACGTCGTCACGCCGTTACTTTCCAGACCCTTCAGATACAGCCCTTCCAAACGGTCCAACTCCTCATCGATCGAGCCGATCAGCTTTTTGAAATCAAAGCTCGTTTCGCCCACAGTCCAGCCGAACCCCTTTGAGGCCTCGAATGCCTCGGAAAACGCCGATGCGTAAACCATTAACTTCTTGGGAACACAGCCGCGGATCACACAGGTGCCGCCGTAACGGTATTCCTCGGCCAAGGCCACTTTCGCGCCCCCTTGCGACGCTACGCGCCCCGCACGAACGCCGCCGGAACCGCCGCCGATAACGAATAGATCAAAATCATAGCTCATGGTATTTCCTTAATGGGCAGGCCGAAACGCTGGTCGAGTATCAATTACCCGCGTCGTGCCATCCTCTTTACCGACAATAATAACCTTACAAATGTCGATAAAGAACCCCGATTCAACCACACCAACGATTTCCTTCAATTGTGCGGCTAAAACTGGTGGCTCATCGATTTTCTTCAGGTGTAAATCAAGAATATAATGCCCTTCGTCGGTCACAAACGGTTTACCGCCGTCCATGCGGCGCGAGATACCAACCCCGCCAACGAATGCACGGCTGATGATTTCGAGGATCTTGTTCTCTGTTACTTCCCAACCAAAGCGCACAACTTCCACAGGCAAAGGGAAAGCGCCCAACGTTTTTACCCGCTTGGAGTTATCACTAATCACGATCATCTTCTCGGCAGCAGTTGCCACAATTTTTTCCTGCAACAACGCCCCGCCGCCACCTTTGATAAGGTTCATACGGCCATCGAATTCATCCGCGCCATCAATCACCAGATCAAGCCAGCGAATCTCGCCCAGCGTGGTTAACGGAATCCCCAACGCCTCGGCTTGCGCCTTGGTCGCTGAGGATGTCGGAACGCATAGCACCTCCAAACCCTCGGCTACCTTCTCGCCAAGCAAATCGACGAAATAGGCCGCCGTAGACCCTGTACCAAGGCCCAGCTTCATACCCGGCTTTACGAATTCCAACGCTTTTTCGGCAGCAAGGTATTTTGCCTTTGCAGCACCTTCTGTAGGTATTTCCATGATCCAGCTCCCATATGTGACGGTTACATGGCACCTTATAAGGGCATTTACACCCATGCGCGATAGCCTGAATCGCCGCGTCTTGGGAAAATTTCGCGCACGTTTCAAAACATGTCGCATTTTGTATGTTTCCTATAGGAAACTCTCCGTATATACTGCTCAGCAACAAAGGGTTTTCAATGTTTCTTAGCGTGTTCGACATATTCAAAGTGGGCGTAGGTCCGTCGTCCTCCCATACGGTCGGACCGATGGTTGCAGCGGCGCATTTCCTTGAAATGCTACGCGACGGGCGACAAAAAATCCCGGGCGCAGGGCAACTGGCACGCCTTGGCTGTTCACTGCACGGCTCGCTTTCCTTCACCGGCAAGGGCCACGCCACGGACCGCGCTGTGATGCTAGGCCTCGCCGGATTTGTCCCCGCAACCTTTGAAGCCAACAACGCCGAGGTCACAGAGGTCGAGATCAAAGCCACCCGAAAAATCTCTCCGCCGGATCTGGGTGCGTTGGACTTCGACTTCGATAAAGACATCCGCTTCGATTACGGCCCCCCCTTGGATGGCCACCCGAATGGCATGATCTTGTCCGCCTATGATGCGGCCGGAAACCTGTACCTGCGCGAAACATACTTTTCCGTCGGTGGGGGGTTCATTTTGACAGCCAAGGAAATGGACGCCCAAGACGGGACCCCCGAAGAACCCGTCGGCGTGCCCTTCCCGTTTCACAACGCCGTTGAAATGCTGCAAATGGCCCGCAAATCCGGCAAGTCCATCGCACAGATGAAGCTGCAAAACGAGCTGACCCACAGCGACGCACAATCCTTCAACGACCACCTCGCCCGCATCTGGCATGTGATGGAAACCTGCATTGCGCGCGGCCTTTTAACCGATGGCACCCTACCCGGTGGCCTGAACGTAAAGCGCCGCGCCAAAGACATCCACGAGGCATTGTTGAGTGAACGCGGCGCAAACATGTTCGCGCCCCATACCATCAATGACTGGATTTCCGTCTATGCAATCGCTGTGAACGAAGAAAACGCCGCTGGTGGGCAGGTCGTGACCGCGCCAACAAACGGGGCCGCAGGCGTATTGCCCGCCACAATCCGCTATTACCTCGACCATGTACCCGGCGCATCGAACAAGAAGATTGACGAATTTTTACTGACCGCAGCCGCCATCGGCGGGATGATCAAAAACAATGCTTCGATTTCTGGCGCGGAAGTCGGATGCCAAGGCGAGATCGGCTCGGCATCTGCCATGGCCGCTGCCGGATTTTGCGCCGTAATGGGCGGCACGCCTGAGCAGGTAGAAAACGCCGCCGAGATCGCGCTGGAACATCATCTGGGCATGACCTGCGATCCAGTCGGCGGACTGGTGCAGGCGCCTTGCATCGAACGCAACGGGTTGGGTGCCATCAAGGCGATTTCCGCCGCCTCGCTGGCATTGCGCGGGGACGGGACGCACCTGATTTCGCTTGATGCTTGCGTTGAAACCATGCGGCAAACGGGGTTGGACATGAACACCAACTACAAAGAAACCTCGCTTGGTGGCTTGGCCGTGAACGTTATCGAGTGTTGACGGGGGGGATTTTGAGTATTTTCGCAAAGAAGAAGCCGGATTTTTTGCCGGTGTTCATTATCGATTAACCATTCCCCTGTATAACCAGCAACACTGAGCGAGATGGGCCGAGAGGTTCCAAGGTTACTCGCGCCAATGTATTTGTCAATTTACCGTTGCATTTTTCGCAACATCGAAGCACTAAACTGCCCAATCGTTGCGCCGATTCACGACCGGCTTATGTCAGCGACACTCTCAAGGATTGGGCCTTGGCGCGGGTTTCCTTACCCTCGGTACGCAGGTGGTTTCTAACCTAAACCACCGAAAATCATGGGTAACCGCCCTTCCCGAGCATTTTAGGTATGTAAGGCGCGGTTATTAACCGAACGCCGCTTTTTTCGTGCCGTACTCACCCGTCAAACACCTGCGAAATCACATCGTCCAGAAACTTGACTGGTAAAATCGTCAACATCCGGCGGCGATCAAACGTCAGCTCCACGCTTTCAGCATTCGTCTCGTTCGACGTGCCAATCATAAGTGCGGGGGAAAACTGATAGGCGTGAATCGGCCATTTAAGCCCTGTCGAGTTACCCGCAACTTCGCCCATCGGAAACAGCGAAACCCGCGTTCCGATCGGTAACTTCAGCGACAAGGAAAGCGGCGCCAGAAAGCACAAATCCTCTTTTCCGGCCAGAACTACCTGCCTGTCTGATGCCTCGACCAAACTATGACAAGCCGCCATTTGATGATCCAGCCGCCCGCCCAGAAATCCGACGCCGACGAAATACGGCGCATCGCAAGACCGCAGGCATTTATCAAGGTCCGTCGACATTTGTTCGGCTATCGGATGCAGTTTTGGCCCGTCTACCTTCGTCAAATCCACCGAGTCCATATCACCAATCACGTGATCGACCGCCACGCCCAAAGCCTGTGCCCGATGCAGACCGCCGTCCGCGGCAACCACCGTTTCACCAAACGAAACCGCTTGCGTCAGTAGCGCCGCCTCAACCGGACCACCGCCTACCAGCGTGATCGGGGTCTTGCTATCAAGGATTAATGTCACTCGCCCCAGGGGCGGATCACCACCGCCGAGATCGAGTTTTTCGGGGAACCTTCAATCAGGCGGTCGGAATACGTCAGATAAACCAATGTGTTGCGCGTTTCGTCGAAGAATCGCACCACCTGTATGCGTTTGAACAGGATGGAGGAGCGACGGCCAAAGACCTCTTCGCCTTCTTCCAGTTCCGCCACGAATTTAATCGGGCCAACCTGTCGGCATGCAATTGACGCATCGCTGGTGTTTTCCGCTAACCCGAGTGATCCACTGATCCCGCCGGTTTTCGCACGGCTGACAAAACAGCTAACGCCTTCGACCTTGGGGTCATCGAACACCTCGACGATAATCTTGTGGTTCGCACCCAGCAGTTTCCAGACCGTATCAACCTCGCCGATTTCCTCGGCCATTGCCGGTACGGCGGCCAGCCACAAAATCAACACTGCAAAGATACGCATAGGCTATTCCACTTCTTTATTGCCATCCTCGGTCTTACCAACACCCTGAAACAGGGGCTTGAACGGAAGGGCCCAAGCAATGCCGAGTACCGCATAGATGATGATCGCCAGGTACTTATTCAAGTCACCCATCAGCGCCAAAACGCTGATCGCAATCACGATATAGACGGGCAGCCAGACCACCAGCAAGAACATCGACCAGCGGCGGCGGGCTTTGTAGGACAACGCCATCAGTCTTCAAACGGGTCTGTTACAAGGATGGTGTCTTCGCGCTCTGGCGAGGTTGAAAGCATGGCAACCGGGCAATCGATCAGCTCTTCGACGCGGCGCACGTATTTGATCGCTTCGGCGGGAAGGTCGTTCCACGAACGGGCCCCCACGGTGCTTTCGGACCAGCCTTTCATGGTTTCGTAAATCGGCTCGACCCGCGCTTGTTGATCGGCTGCGGTTGGCAGGTAGTCCAGACGCTCGCCGTCCAGCATATAGCCCACGCAGATTTTCAACTCTTCCAAACCGTCCAGAACGTCCAGCTTCGTGAACGCAATGCCGTTCACGCCGGAAATTGCACAAGTCTGGCGTACCAGAACCGCATCGAACCAGCCGCAACGACGCGAGCGACCGGTAACGGTGCCCTTCTCGTGTCCCACCGTCGCAAGGTGTTCTCCA
>DFBD01000127.1:0-1276 GCA_002367255.1 Rhodobacterales bacterium UBA3089
ACATCGGCACGGCGTTTCAAGGCCATCGGAGTGACAGATGTCATCGGCTCCACTCCCTCGATGTCGACCTCGTTCAACTGCTCCATGAAATCAAGGATATTGGAGAGCGCACCCGCAAGCGGTTCAAGCGCTTCTTCGGCAACTTCGATGCGGGCCAGATGCGCCACTTTGCGCGCGGTTTCTTTATCAATCGACATGGGGTCCATTCCTGACGGTCTAACTTTGGAATGCGGTTTAGCGGGGTGGGCCGCCCTGTGCAAGCGTTGCGACACTTGCATGACCACGAATCCATGCTATCGTGGAGGAAATTGACAGGAGATGACCCATGAAAATTATATGGCTCGGCCATTCCGGCTTTCGCATTGAAATCGGCAATCAGGTTTTGCTGGTTGATCCATGGTTAACGGGCAATCCGATGTTTCCGGAATTCCACCGTGAAAAGGCAATTGCGGGGGCGACGCATATTCTGCTCAGCCACGGCCATGCGGATCATGCCGGTGATGCGGTAGCCCTCTCAAAGGAACTCTCGATTCCAGTGGTCGGTATCTTTGACTTGATGTCGTGGTGGGAAGGGCAGCACGGGATTTCGGTTGTCGGGTTCAACAAAGGCGGCACGGTTCAGTTGGGGGATGTGGCGGTAACGATGGTTAACGCGGTGCATAGTTCCTCGATCGCGTCCGATAACGGGCCTGTTTATGCGGGGCACGAGGCAGGGTTCATGATTTCGGGGGAAGGGAAGACGATCTACTTCTCGGGTGATACGGACATTTGCATGGATATGCAGCTGATGCAGGAATTGCATGCACCACAGATCGGTATTTTGTGTGCGGGCGGGCATTTCACGATGGATATGCAGCGGGCATCATACGCCGCAAAGAAATTCTTCAAATTCGAGACGGTAATTCCGTGCCACTACCGCACCTTCCCGTTGTTAGAACAAAGCGCAGATTTGATGAAGACGGAGTTGGCGGAAACCAATGTCATCGAGCCCGAGGTGATGGCGGCAATCACGCTATAGGTGCTCCCGCCCGTCAGGGTCGTCGTTTTGCGCTGCAAAACGAAACCCCTCCCGTTGGGCGTGGCCTCGCCTACGGCTCGGCGGTTGTGGGGTTTGTTATGCGTTTCGCCAAGTACCGTTGGCAATCCCGTCGATCGTCCAGTCGCCTATGCGGTACCGGATCAGGCGCAGGGTTGGGTGACCAACGGCGGCGGTCATGCGCCGGACTTGGCGGTTGCGACCTTCGCTAATCGTTATTTCCAGCCAGCTATCCGCCAC
>DFBD01000127.1:1310-4038 GCA_002367255.1 Rhodobacterales bacterium UBA3089
TTCACGCCTGCCGGGGCCGTCATGCCATCCTTTAATTTAACGCCTTGGCGCAACGCTTTTAATGCGTTGTCATCCGGCACACCTTCGACCTGCACCCAGTAGGTCTTCGCGGTCTTGTGTTTGGGATCACTAATCCGGTGCTGCAACCGCCCGTCATCGGTCAAAACCAGCAACCCTTCGCTGTCCTTGTCCAACCGTCCAGCCGCATATACCCCCGGCACATCAATGAATTCCGATAATGTTTTACGCGCGGATTCAGCCGTTCCCGCATCGGTAAACTGCGAGAGGACATTAAACGGTTTGTTAAACAGGATGATTTTAGACATGAGGCATAATCACATGTGCGTTGAACAATATGCAACTGGCGAATGTTGTGTTTGGGGTATTTAGGCGTAAAGTGACCCGATAAAAATCAAAAGGGAGTATCAACAATGGCTAATTTTATTATAATCTACCACGCAGCAACAAGCTATCCATCCTCGCCCGAAGAGGGCAAAGCAAATCAGGCCAAATGGATGGAGTGGACCAGGGAACTGGGCGACGCCATGATCAATCCGGGCACACCGCTTGGGAAATCCATGATGGTTAGTTCTGACGGCGTGTCAGAAACGGATACGGGGCTGACGGGATATACCGTTGTCGAAGCGCCTGATCTGGATGCCGCTGTCGAGATCGCCAAAGGGTGTCCCTATCTGGATATGGGGGCTGTTGAAGTTGCCGAAATGAAATCGATGGGCGGCTAGCCTAGCGACGCCCCTCAAAGAACGCCCGTAATATCGCGCCGGATTCGGCCTCGCTTATGCCGCCGTAAACCTCGGGTTTGTGGTGGCATTGCGGGTGGCTGAAAATGCGCGGGCCTTGCTCGACACCACCGGATTTCGGGTCTGTCGCGCCGTAATAGACCCGCGCGATACGGGCCGATGAAATCGCCATGGCGCACATGGGGCAGGGCTCCAGTGTGACGTATAAATCCAGCCCCGACAGGCGTTCCGATCCTGCCGCCGCGCAAACCTCGCGGATCACCAGAATTTCAGCATGCGCCGTCGGGTCTGACAGCTCGCGGGTGCGGTTGCCGTTTTGGGCCAGAACCTTACCGTTTGAATCAACAATCACAGCCCCCACAGGTGTCTCGCCGCGATCACCAGCCAATCTGGCCTCGGCCAAGGCTATGTCCATATATGTTGTGAAATCGCGCATTTCGGCCCTAGTCAAATGTGTGTTGCATCGTGTATGCCCCACCCATGACAGAAAAGAAACATGAAGGCGAGCGTATCGCCAAGCGTCTTTCACGCGCAGGCGTTGCCTCGCGACGGGAAGTTGAACGGATGGTTGCTGCTGGACGTGTAAGCGTTAACGGCACAGTGCTGGAATCTCCGGCATTTAACGTTGTGCCTAGTGACCGGATTTTAGTTGATAACAAACCTGTTGCGGCAGCGGAGCCTGCGAGGCTGTGGAAATACTACAAGCCCAAAGGGCTGGTTTCGACGAATTCCGACGAAAAAGGCCGCGAGACGATCTTTGATCGCTTGCCCGATGATCTGCCGCGTGTGATGACCGTTGGACGGCTGGATTTGAACTCCGAAGGTTTGTTGTTGCTGACGAACGACGGCGAACTGAAACGCAAACTGGAATTGCCCTCAACCGGGTGGGTGCGCAAATACCGTGTCCGCGTGAACGGCTATCCTACCGACGAAACCTTGGCGCCATTGCGTAAAGGTATCACGATTGACGGCGAACGCTTCCAACCGATGCAAGTGGTGCTTGATCGCCAACAAGGTGCAAACGCTTGGCTGACGATTGGCCTTCGCGAAGGTAAAAACCGCGAGATCCGCCGCGCGATTGAAAGCATCAACATGACCGTGAACCGCCTGATCCGCGTTTCCTACGGCCCATTCCAGTTGGGTGAAATGAAGCTAAGCGAGGTCGAGGAAATCCGCCCGAAAGTTTTGCGTGACCAACTTGGGATTGAGCGCACCCCCGAGGTGGAACGCAAAGTCGCCCCGACCGAGAAACCCAAAGCCCCGCGCGTTCGGCAAGTCCGCCCCGGCTCGGCCAGTCCCGGCATTTCATTGCGCGGGAAGAAGCGGGCTGGTTCCAAGGTTAAACGTAAGCCGTGATTCCATCGGGAAAACAACTCGATCATACAAGCGCTTCCAGCCTTAGGGAGCAGTATATTGAGCATGTTTTCTTAGGGGCAATCAGCCAAGAGGTATGGCGACGCAACATCGAAATGGATGTCCTGCGTAGCCATACGGACCAAAGTGGTTATGATATACTTTTGGATGCGATGGGCATCCAAAGGCATATTCAGCTTAAATCCAGCTTTGATGGCGCAAAGACCAGCAGACAAAAAATCAACATAAAGTTAAGTTCAAAGCCTGGCGGATGCGTGGTTTGGATGCGCTTTGACGAAACTGACCTGAGTTTGACGAGCTTTCTCTGGCTCGGCGAACGCCCCGGCGAACCTTTGTCGGATTTGGGGGATAAAGTCGCGAAACATTCGAAAGGGAATGCATCCGGATTTAAGGCCGAGCGAAGCTCGATTCGTGTCCTTAACAAGGGTGACTTTACATTGGTCGATAACGTAAGCGACCTCGTAGACCTACTGTTTGGCGTTGCCCCTTCGTAGGGTGTGCGGTCCCCGCGCACCATTCCAACGGTTTACACTCAAAGGTTAATGAAAACCGGTCGCAAGTTTGTACATACAAGTTGTGTACGGGTTGTGTAC
>DFBD01000162.1 GCA_002367255.1 Rhodobacterales bacterium UBA3089
AAACCGAGACGCTCTTCATAGCTATGGTTCAACTGACCAAGAAGGTCGTTCATCATAGGGGCGTATTGCGCGTCTTTGGTATCACGCAGGCGTTTGATGCCTGTTACGAAGCTCGGCCATTCGCCGCCTTCAAGTTGATCCAGCATCGGTGTCTCGTGCTGCGGATTAACTTTATCCTCGTTAGCGTCTTTCATCTCGTATTCCTCCCTTTAAAGCCCTATCTGGTCCCAAACCAGCATGAGCAATTTCGCCCATAGGTCGTTAATTCCTTCGCAAAGCATAAATTATTTGCAATGCTTCACCTTACATTTATATATTATGATAATCGAATGTAAAGAAAAAGATGGTTATATACTAACAGAGTTCCGCCTAACATGCACTCAGGCCAATACCCTGTCAAACTCGACTATTTTACTCGGAAAAGGTGTGATGGAAAAACTTACTGGATTTGCTGCGGATTCTCCGTTCGATTTACACAATACCGCATCATATGCGGCGTGGCGTAAAGAAAAGCTTACCGCTGGAAAGCGCGCACTTACCGAGGGCTTTATAGAGATTTCCGACCCCATGAATATGCACGATTCGGAGGTTGAAGCGATTTTAACGCGCTGTCGTGAAACGAATATCGCCCTCTATTCGACCCCGCCAGAAACTGACGATTCGATATTGCGTGGTAATTTGCGAGCCATGGCCGAGAGACTGGGACTGGGTGAGCCAGAGGGGCACCGCTCAAAAGGTGAAGCGGCAATCGTTGCACTAACCGTTTCAAATCGCCCAAGCCAGCGTGGTTTCATTCCATATACGCGTAAGGCGATCAACTGGCATACTGATGGCTATTATAATGCCCCCGACAACACGATCCGTGGTTTCATTCTTCACTGCGTACAGGATGCGACGGCGGGTGGCGTTAACCAGATACTGGACAATGACATCGCCTATATTCGCCTGCGCGACGAGAATCCCGACTATATAACCGCCCTCATGCACCCAGAGGCGATGACCATACCTGAAACCCACGAGGAAGACGGAACTTTGCGCCCCGCCTCCGTCGGACCCGTGTTTCATGTGGAGGGTGACGATTTGATAATGCGTTATACCGCACGAACCCGCTCCATCGAGTGGCGTGATGATCCGACAACCCGCGAGGCCGTAGCTTTCTTGCAAAACCTGCTGGTTGAGGGCGATCCGCTGATGCTGGAAGCAAAACTGAAGCCAGGTCAGGGGGTATTCAACAACAACGCGCTACATAACCGCACCGCTTTTGACCCATCCGAGGTTGGAAACCATAGCCGCCGCATTATGTATCGCGTAAGGTTTAACAAAAGAATTGGGAGTACCTGAAATGGCAATGCTATCAGATCTAATTATCGGCCACCCTGAAGTAGACAGCTTCGCTGAACTGGAACGCCTTGTGGCACATGCAGGAGAATCCGGCGTAATGTTCATGGAATACGACATCAAACCTGATTACCGCGACACACCCAAGAAATGGGAATGGCGTCTAGAGGCCGTATTCACGCGGGGGACAAAATATGACTGAGAATGAAGACGCCGTTCTTATCAAGGAATTCAATCTACCTTTTCACCGCACTGCTACCTTCAAAGATGTTACGCTGTTTGGCGGTATGAAAGTGTTGCGAATGACATTTCGGGAACGTAAACGATTTACAATGATCGACCTCGACCCAAACACCGCAACCGAGCTTGCGGAATCTCTGCTCGCCTGGGCTGAAGAGAATAAATAGGACACGACCATGGATCACTTACCCATTTTTCTTGACGTTAAAGGCAAGAAAGTCATCGTCGACGGTGGCGGCACATTGGCCGCCCGCCGTGTCGAGCGTGCGCTGGATGCCGGCGCATTGGTCCATGTTTACGCAGAAGAACTGGGTGGCGAGTTTCGTGAACTGAAAAACCATCCGTCGTTAACGCACCACGCAACGGCACCCCGTTTGCCCGACTTCATCGGTGCGGCCGTTGCTTATGGTGCGACGGAAGACGAGGAGCGCGATCGTCACCTGTACGACATGGCCAATCACAACCACGTGCTGGCCAATGTTGCTGATGTGACGGAATACTGTGATTTTATCACCCCTTCAATCATCGACCGCTCACCTTTGGTTATTGCTATTTCCTCGGGCGGAGCCGCTCCGATAATCGCCCGCATTTTGCGCGCACGGATTGAGGCAATTCTACCCGCTGCCTATGGGAACCTCGCTGCGTTCTCGGGGCGTCTGCGTGAACGTGTGATGGCGAAACTGAAAACCCCTGAATCCCGCCGTATGTTCTGGGAAAACACCATCGACGGTCCTGTTGCCGATACCTTCCTTGCGGGTGACGTGAAGGGAGCGAAAAAGCAGTTTTTAAAAGAACTAGACGAAACCGCACTTGGTCAGGATATCGAAAAAGTTGGCGAGGTTTACCTTGTCGGCGCCGGTCCTGGCGACCCCGACCTGCTGACCTTCCGCGCACTACACCTGATGCAACGCGCCGACGTAGTGCTTTACGACCGTTTAATTGGCGACGGCATTATCAATCTGGTCCGCCGTGACGCCGAACGCATATTCGTAGGCAAAAGCCCGAACAACCACGCGATGGATCAACAGGAAATATCAGCCCTGCTGGTCAAGCTGGCGAAAGAGGGCAAGCGCGTGTTACGCCTTAAGGGCGGTGATCCGTTCATCTTTGGCCGTGGTGGCGAAGAACTGGAAACTTTAGCCGCCGCCGATGTGCCATTCCAAGTCATCCCCGGAATAACGGCAGCTTCCGGCTGCGCATCTTACGCAGGCATCCCGTTAACACATCGCGACCACGCACAATCCTGCGTATTCGTCACCGCGCATGGCAAAGATGGCGTGCTATCGCTGGATTGGGAAACAATGGCACGACCCGGGCAAACAGTTGCCATCTACATGGGCCGCTCGTCGCTGGATTTCCTGATGGAAGAATTCATCCGGCGCGGCGTAGACCCGAATACGCCTGCCGCGATTGTTGATAGCGGCACAAGGCCAAACCAGCAGGTCGTCAAAGGTACGCTTTCCAACCTGCATGAACGCGCCGAGGCTGCTAATCTTCCTGGACCATCGTTAGTGATTATCGGCTCCGTGGTGGAGCTAAGCGATACACTTAACTGGTATAAGAACTTTGAGGCCGATCAACACACTATGAGCCTGAGTGCGAGTGTGGAGCTGTAATCTCGCAACTCCCCCCTCCCTTCTTCTCAGCCAAGGCCTGCCGAACAATCTGCGTTGCGCTTGTTAAGAACAACCCTGCCATCACGCCCGCGACAATCAAGTCTGGCCAGCCAGACGCCGTGCCCCAGACCCCCAGCGCCGCAATCATTACCGCCACATTGCCAATCGCATCGTTGCGCGAGCATAGCCAGACTGACCGCACATTTGCATCCCCGTCTTTATACTTCATCAATAGCAACACGGATGTGACGTTCGCCGCCAGCGCCAGAAATCCGATCATCCCCATGATCTCGGCTTGTGGAACGCCTATGTAAAACACGCGCCAAAGCGTTGACCCGGCCACCCAAAGCCCCATTGCGAACAGCGTAAACGCCTTGAACAAGGCCGCATTTGTGCGAACCGCCACCGAGGCCCCAATCGCCGCTAACGAAATCCCGTAAGTCAGCGCGTCACCCAGAAAGTCCAGCGCATCCGCCTGCAATGCTTGCGAGCCAGACAGCTGCCCTGCTGCCATCTCCACAAAAAACATCGCCGCGTTGATCGCAATCACGATCCACAGTATACGCTTATACTGCACGGACATGCCGTCGAAGGTTTTTTGAGAGCCGGAGCAACCACAATCTGACATTTTCGAATCGCCTTGTTATTATTCAAACTTAATATAGCCCTTCTAATAGTAGAGCCTTAAGAAGGGATGGAGAATGTTATCTATCGGTGAACTGCAACGAATCACCTCGCAATGCGAAAGCGGGTAATTTGGAACTGCTACGTTTTTGAAGTAAAATCGGCTCAATTTTAGCAACCAAGGTAACCCTAGGGAACTCCTCTCAAGGTAGTAGTTTATTGTATTATTGGATAATTTTCAAAATATTTCGCACTTATCACTGGACTATGAACAACCTGGTAACTACCCGTCTATGAACTAAACATTCTTACTTTCAAATATATGCAGGTGAAGCAGTGTCGATAAAACTCCTTAATGGCCTCGCGCTGTGCCTGTTGGCTGCGCCCACCTCTATTCTGGCAAGCGAATGCGACAATTGGAATTCTGACGCGTTCTGGCTGAATGCCAACGCAGAGCAGGTCGATAACTGCCATTCTAATCAAAACCTGATGTCCGGCGACATTAACGCGTGGACGACTCCTCTGCAACTTGCAGCGGGTTCCAGCAACAACCCCGCCGCCCTCGAAGAGCTGATCCGCTACGGTGTGAATGTCGATGCCGTAGATATGGACGGGAACACAGCACTACACATCGCAGCCCGATTCAACACAAGCGAACAGGTGATTGCCGCCCTGATCGAAGCCGGAGCACAAGTTGACGCCAAAAATTCCGATGGCCAAACCGCGTTGCTTGTCGCTGCTTGGGGAAACCCCAATCCGGCAATTATTGCAACTCTTGCCAGTGCTGGTGCTGATATGAATGTCACCGACGCAAATGGGCGCTCGGCGCTGCATGTCGCTACGGCCTTTTTTACCTACCCCGAAGTTGTTGTCGCGCTACTGGTCGCAGGAACGAACGCCGGGTTAACCGACAAGTTCGGTAACACAGCTTTTGAAAGCATTGAGAACAAGTCCAGAGCCAAGGAAACGGCAGCCTACACCATGCTACAAATCGAAAACTCGAAGAACACCAACAAACCCGCTGGTTGAAGCGTATGCACAAGGGATTGTAGGGCCCTTTGTGCATACCTTTTCTGGTATTTTAAAGGGTTACAGACTTTTCACCAACCGCAGACAAGAATCCGGACAAATCCGCAAATGTGCTGAACCGCGTATCATGTGCAATTTCGCTGACAGGGCTTTTGCGATAACCGTTCGTGAACAAAGAGAACTTAATCCCTGCGGCGACTGCTGTCTCCGAGTCCACTTCACTATCACCCACATACCAGACATTTTCCGTCCCCAACTGCTTGATGCAATCATGTAGCATCGCAGGGTCAGGTTTGCGCGTTGGCAGGCTATCGCCCCCCACAACCGCATCGAAATACTGGTCAACCTTCAGCCCTTCGAGTACTTGCAATGTAATTCCGTGAACCTTGTTGGTGCATACCCCCATCACGTATCCGCGGGATTTCAACATATCCAACGCATCGCGCACACCGGGATATAGAACCGTTTTGGCGACGGGGTTTTCTGTATAAAGCCTCTCGAAGGTTGCCGTCATCTCGGCATGGCGTTGCTCAGTGAATTCAATGTCGGATTCTCGCATAACCCGTTCCACCAGCTTTGGCACCCCGTTGCCGATGAACGAACGAACCACTTCTAGTGACAGGGGTTGATACCCCATAGAACGCAACAGCACATTCGCCGTTGCCCGCAGATCTGGTGCAGAATCGCACAGCGTTCCGTCCAGGTCAAAAATTACAGCGCGCATTATGCATCCTTCCATTTAATAGAGCATCCCATCGAGGGGATCTGATCCTTCGGACCCACCCCCGTTTGGGCTACTTGTTTCATTGCCTCGTATAAATCACGGCGAAGATCGGTCGGCCCCGCCTCCTTGCGCGACGCATCTAAACGACCGCGGTATTGCAGCTCGCCTTTGACGTTAAAACCAAAGAAATCAGGCGTACAAGCGGCGCCATAGGTTTTGGCAATCTCTTGTGTTACATCGTGCAGAAAAGGGAACGGAAAACGGTGTTTGGCAGCCGCTTCTTGCATACCTTCAAAGCTATCTTCGGGGTATCCCTCGGCATCATTTCCGTTAATCGCGACCACACCAATGCCAAGTTCCTGCAAGTCTTTCGCATCGCGAATAATTCTGTCTAGGATCGATTTTACATACGGGCAGTGGTTACAGATAAACATAACCAAGGTGCCATTCGGCCCCGATACATCGCTAAGCGAGACCATGTTTCCATCGATATTTTTCAACGTGAAATCAGGTGCTAGCCAGCCAAAATCGCATATTGGAGGAACGGCAGCCATATTATTCTCCTAACAACTTGTTCAGTTTTTCCACGGTATCTATTTCGCTGAAACAACCTATAACCGCCGCTGCCTCGCTGAAATCGGAGCCGAGCGTATAGACTCCCGGCGACACCACGCACGCCACGCCAGCGCCAATGCACGACAGCAAGCCATTGCGAGAATCCTCAAGACCAACGCATTCAGACGGGTCTAAACCCAGATTGCTTACAGCCAGCTCAAACACATCTGACGCCGGCTTTTTATTCTTGACCTCGTCGCCCGCCGCGATCACTTCAAAAACGTCACCGGCAGCCTTGCCGAAACACGCTTCGGTTAACCGATCAACATTAGGCCGATTGGTGGTCGTCGCGACTGCAACCCGCACACCGTTTCTTGCCGCGTCTTCTATCAGTTCCGCTATCCCGGGGCGCAA
>DFBD01000112.1:0-796 GCA_002367255.1 Rhodobacterales bacterium UBA3089
ATCCGTTATCATCCGGCTGATCCGCTCCGGCGCATCTTTGGGCTGCGGGCCTAGTGAATTTCCATCCAGATAGATTACGCCGACCGGAAGGTTAAACATGGATTTTGTTTTTGCGAAATCGGACATCTAGTTCGGTGCTTTCCACTTAAGAGCAATTTGACTAACCTAGTCGTGCAGTAAACTTCTTGCCAACACAATATGGAGGTTCGCTATACATAGATAGTACCCATGCCTCAAACAAAATATACTGCCTTTAGGGGGGGGCTTGAAATATACAGCACCACGGATCAATCCGTCAGCACTAGCGGAAACTCCGTCAAGTAATTGTCACCGATCTTCCCGCCAGCGATCCCAGGCCTCGGGTGTATCAAGATCAATCACAGCGCCTTGGCCTTCGGTTGGCACGTCGACCAAAAATTCGGACGCATCCTTAACGACATCCCGCGCACCACGGTCGCCTTGTAAACCTGCCAGCGTTTCAAAGAACCTTCTCCCGAACAAAACTGGCAATCCGGGTGTCCCGTCCTCGGCAACTGCACGGCAAATCTCGCGTCCCTCGCCAATGTCATACGCCGCCGCCAAACGATCAAGATGCGCAGCCGTTACCTCTGGCATATCGGCCAGCGCAATAATAACCGCATCGCAATCCCGTGACAGCCCCGCTATACCCGCGCGGATGGAGGCCGCCATCCCCTCTTGCCACTCAGGCGAGGCGATGCGGTGGACATCCAGCCCTTCAAGCGCACCATCACGGTGGGCATTTTCAGGTTGCATTACCACATGAACCCGTTCCACC
>DFBD01000112.1:878-3899 GCA_002367255.1 Rhodobacterales bacterium UBA3089
TTCCCGCGGCGAGCAGTAACACTT
Organism: Rhodobacterales bacterium UBA3089; assembly: GCA_002367255.1. GTDB lineage: Bacteria > Pseudomonadota > Alphaproteobacteria > Rhodobacterales > Rhodobacteraceae > NORP23. The sequence goes on from DFBD01000112.1 coordinate 903, forward strand.
CGACTTTTGGTTGGACCGGAACATCGTTGGGGCCACCACGCGGCTGCGGGCGTGTAGGGATTTCTTTGAGCAACCCACCGACACCCATTCCTGCGATGTCCGTATTGGTAACATCCAAACCACATGCGATCCGCTCCAATACCCAATCAGCGCCGTTTAAGGCGGGCGAGCGCGCACACCCGGGCAAGCCGACGACATGGCGGTCATCATACTTCCCCAGAAACAACAGGTTGCCCGGGTCTACCGGCATGCCAAATCGCGTGACTTTCCCACCCGACTGGCTTAGCGCCGCAGGCCCGACATCGTTGATATCCGACGTGGCAGAGCCGGTGAGTATAAGAATAACCTCTCCGGTCGCCTTAGAAATTGCGTTCGCCAGCAGGGTGGTTTCATGCGGCACTGTCACCACATCATCCAGCGTGCAGTTAAACGCCTGCAACCGCCGTGCCACGGATTCATGGCCTTTGGAAAGCAGATTTGCAGTCATTCCGGGCGTCTGTGTCAAAATAAGGCTGGCGGTTTTCACGGTAAACGGTGCCAGACGAAATGCATCGCTTAGGGCCATCGCCTCGACAGATTTTTTCGGAACTGCGTAGGGGATAACTTTGACCGTCGCGATTAATGAACGCGCAGAAACCCGTGCCATTTCGGGTACTGTCGCCACCGTAATTGCGGGGGATACGGCGTTAAAGCGGTCAATCGCGGCCGCATCAATTTGCATCATGCCGTCGGTTTCAGCGTAGATATTCACACGGCCAGTGAACGGTGCGCTGATCCGTAACGATGCCGCCTTGGGATCAGGTACAAGCGTTTTTGCCAATGCTTCTGCCGCTTCGTCCTCGCCGATATCTTCAGCATCAAGCACCGCCACTGTTACTTCGCTAATGTCAGCATCCGTAATTGTCGCAATATCCGCGGTGTTGAGAATTCGGCCTTTGTGCAACCGGACCCCACCCGCATTCAACGAATGGGCAAGGATCGCGCCCTTGGCCTGTGCAACTGGAACGGGACCGAATTTCATCGGCGGGTCTCGGGGCGGCGCAAGCGTTCGGTTATTTCCGCCATGATAGAAATTGCGATTTCCGCAGGTGTTTTCGAACCGATATCAGCCCCGACAGGCGCATGGATCTTGGCGATCTGGGTGTCGGTAAATCCGGCTTCTTTCAATCGCGTGACTCGTTTGGCGTGAGTCCGTGTTGACCCCAGACAGCCAAGGTAGAACACGTCTGACGCTATCGCGACCTTGATCGCCGGATCGTCAAGCTTTGGATCATGCGTCAGCGTAACAACGGCCACCCGGGCATCGAGGCCCTCTGCCTCCAACGCTTCATCCGGCCAATCATGGACCAAGCGTTCACCGGGAAAACGTGCCTCAGTCGCGAAGGCACCGCGTGGGTCAACCAATACCGCGTCATACCCCATCACACGCGCCATTTGCATTAGCGGTTGCGCGATATGCACCGCACCAACCACGATCATTCGCAGCGGCGGGTTATGGATGTTAACGAACCAGTCCCCCTCGAAACCCGACTTGTCACTCGTGAACCGCGAGGCAAGATCAAGCTTGGTAAAATCCGCCCCGACAACCTGCCGCTTCCATGTTCTGGTGTTCACCAGATACGCCACCGCCCGTCGGTCCGCACGGTATGCCGCCAAGGTTTCCAGCAAGGCCACATCCGGCCCCTGACCAACGCCGATTGGCTCAATCAACACATGTATTGCACCGCCACAGGCAAGGCCCACGGCAAAAGCCTCTTCATCACTAACGCCATATTCCAGAATACGCGGCACGCCATCTTCAAGCGCATTCATCGCCTCTTCAACAACCGCGCCTTCGACACAACCACCGGAAACCGACCCTGCCATTTCCATATCTTCGTTGATCACCAGTTGCGAGCCGACCGGCCTTGGCGCAGAGCCCCAAGTCTGGATAACCGTCGCCAGTACAGTGCCCTTACCTGCATAAACCCAATCGAGCGCCTGTTCAGGTATTTGATCGAAATTCGCCATCAGCCTTCCCTCATCACGCGCATAAGGCGTGCTTTCTCGCCGACATCATCAGGCTTTGTTAACGCATCCGCAAGGGCTTGCAGCGAGGCGATGTTGTGACCGGCGCGAAAACTGTCCACACGCGATAACATTGCACATATGCCGCACGGCCCAGGTTGGCCCCCTGCTGTTTCTTCAAACTGGAATAGTTCATTGGAGTGCATGACACCGGAGCATCCGAAGAGATCTGGATCTACACATTTGCCAATTCGCGTAAATGCCAGGCTAGGGCCGTGTTTGAGGAAACAATCGGTTTTCCCAAAATCCGTTGCGCGCTTTTAACCACGTTTAAGGCTCGTAAATTCGTGCAGGAGATAAATATTGCCTGACATTCAGCGGTATTTATCACCTCGACGGCAGCTAAAATCGAAGATTCAGAAATTGTTGCGACTGTATGTTCATCTTCTTGTTCGAAAGACCCAAAACTGACAATTTCCAAACCGGCGTCGACGAGTTTGGTGCGCATACCATCGCTAACGCTTGCAATATAAGGCGTCAAAAAACCCAACCGAGTGACCTTGTTTGCCCTGCACCATGCAATAGTTGCGGTTAGGGGGTCGGTAACCAACGTCGTGGGGCGTATCGACTGCACAGCTTTGGCGATATTTTCGGGGCCGATCACTGTCGCGCCCGACGTGCAGGCATAACCTATTGCATCCAGTTCGACCCGCGGAAACATTTGCACGGCATGGGGGATTTCTTTCTCCATAAGGGCCAAAGTTTCGGGCGTGACTTCGGGTGCTGATGATATGCGGGTGTGGTATAGGGCGGTCGACGGGTCTGAAAAAATCCGCCGGAATTCGTTTTCGATGGTTTCGTCGCTTTGCAGCACGATCAAACCAAGCCGCGTTATTTTTCCGTCCGCGCTATCCAATTTATACGGTATCGCCATGTCACCCCCCAATCACTGGAATTTCGCGCGGCGCGCGGACCGAGAGTAGTTCCGGC
>DFBD01000272.1 GCA_002367255.1 Rhodobacterales bacterium UBA3089
GTTGAGACCGCCACTCGTAATCTATTGGAGCTGTAATGTCCGACCTAACCCATTTCGACGATCAAGGCGCGGCCCATATGGTTGATGTTTCTGAAAAACAGATCACATCGCGTGTGGCTGTCGCGAAGGGCAAGATCACGATGGAGCCGTCTACTTTGGCCCTAATCACAGAAGGGCGCGCCAAGAAGGGCGACGTCTTGGGCGTTGCCCGACTAGCAGGCATCATGGCCGCCAAGAAAACCCACGATCTTATACCGCTTTGCCATCCTTTGGCCTTGTCTAAAGTATCGCTCGAATTAACGCCAAACGCTGATGGCAATTGTGTAGATATCGAAGCAACGGTCAAAACCACCGGACAAACTGGCGTGGAAATGGAGGCCTTGACCGCAGTATCCATCGCTGGCCTGACGGTTTACGATATGGTCAAAGCTGTCGATAAATCTATGGTGATATCAGATGTTCGTCTTGTCCTGAAGGACGGCGGCAAATCCGGTCTGTTCGAGGCAAAGTAATGATTTCGGTATCTCAGGCTCTCGATCGTATTTTCACCCTTTCTGATAGGTTGGAAAGCGAAATTGTACCGCTGACCCAAGCCGCAGGTCGTGTGTTGGCCAAAGATGTTTCTGCCCGCCTGACACAGCCCCCATTTGCATCGTCTGCAATGGATGGTTACGCTGTTGTTAACCGAGAGGCGCAAGGCGGAATGACGTTAAAGGTTATAGGCGAGTCTGCCGCCGGAGACCGATTTAAAGGGCATATCAACAGCGGAGAGGCCGTACGGATTTTCACCGGTGCCCCCATCCCCGAAGGCGCAGATTGCATCCTTATCCAAGAGGACGCCATCAGGGATGGCGACACCATTACAGTCCGTGAAAATCGTGATACCAAGACATACATCCGCCCCGCTGGCGGAGATTTCAGCAAGGGCGACGTAATATCTGCCCCGCGCAAACTTACGCCCTCGGATATTGCTTTGCTCGCGTCGATGAACATTGCGCAGGTTCCCGTGACCCGCAAACCTGTCGTCGCACTTATTGCCAACGGGAACGAACTCGTGATGCCCGGTGAAACACCTGGCCCGGACCAAATCATCTGTTCCAACAACTTTGGCCTGAAAGCATTGCTGGAAGAACATGGTGCCGAGGTAAGGATGCTTCCGATCGCACGTGATACTGTTGAAAGTTTAAAGCAAGCGATGGATTTTTCCGCTGGCGCAGATCTGGTGGTAACAATCGGCGGCGCATCCGTGGGCGACCATGATTTGGTGCATAAAGTCGCCGTTGATCGCGGTATGGACCTGAATTTTTACAAGGTTGCCATGCAGCCGGGCAAACCGCTTATGGCGGGAAAAATGGATGGCGTTCCGATGGTAGGCCTGCCGGGAAATCCAGTTTCCTCTATGGTGTGTGGTCACATATTCTTGCGCCCGATGCTTAACGTAATGTTAGGATTTGAAGCTTCACCACTTCCGCGCGAATCCGGAATTCTGGCGCAGGATATCCGGCAAAACGGCAGTCGCGAGCATTATATGCGGGCTAAAGTCGAATTTACCGATAAAGGTACACAAATCACGCCTTTTGAGCGACAAGATAGCTCTTTATTAACCATATTAGGCCAATCTGATGCCTTGTTGGTGCGTCCACCGAATGAGGGGCCACTAAATAAAGGTGCATCTGTTGAATTTGTAAGAATTTCTTAATAAATCCGCTGACAGTTGACACAAAACGGGAACACATGTAGAACCTAACGGGACTATAGGTGCTATTTTTGAATTCGGAGACGGATATGCTGACGCGCAAACAACTTGATCTACTAAAGTTTATTAACGAACGGTTGCAAGCAGACGGGGTGCCACCATCGTTTGATGAAATGAAGGAAGCGCTCGATTTACGTTCGAAATCCGGCATTCACCGCCTGATAACAGCACTGGAAGAACGTGGATTTATTCGGCGCCTCGCGCACCGTGCCCGCGCTATCGAAATCGTGCGTTTACCAGATTCCTTGGGTGGCAGTGGTTTTACGCCAGCGGTCGTACAAGGTGGCCGCGTTGACCCCCACCCCGAAGCTATCCCCGTTGAGGTTGATGCGCTTGAGGTTCCGGTCATGGGCCGGATTGCAGCTGGTACCCCGATAGAGGCAATTCAAGAAGTTTCCCATACAGTTGCCGTTCCCGGGTCGATGCTCTCGAATTCCGGCAAGCACTTTGCTTTGGAGGTTAAGGGGGATTCCATGATTGATGCGGGTATTAATAATGGTGATGTTGTTGTAATTCGCGAGCAGATTATTGCCGATAACGGCGACATAGTTGTAGCATTGGTCGAGGATCAGGAGGCAACGTTGAAACGTTTCCGCAAGCACGGCAGTTCTATCGCGCTGGAGGCGGCTAACCCTGCTTATGAAACACGGGTTTACCGGGATGACCAAGTGCGTGTGCAGGGTAAGCTGGTCGGGTTGGTAAGGACCTATTAATCAATATCCCCACGGACGATTTCTTGCGGCATCCCGACTGTGTTCAAGCATCGGGTTGCCGTTTTTCATATTAACGGATATCGCCCCCCTGTGGCGCAGATAATCCGGATTAATCACAACGCAAATTTCGGATGTGTAGTCTAGTTTAGATAAAACCAGAATTGTGTGCGCATCGCACTTTGATTTAGCGACCTCGACGTCATCTCCTGAATACAAATACAAACGCCATTCATCAGATAAATCAGCCTCGGCAAATCGTTTACCGCTGCTTATACCTTCCTGTGAATATGCCATGGCTTGAGTTCTTGCGTCTCCGTCATTTTCCAACCATATTTTCACGGCATAGCCACTGCCTCGCGGCCTGCTTATGGCACGGCCGGCCTCGGTTTGAAGGCCAAATACCTTCCCTGAATCATCGATTAGTACCAATGGACGTGAAAACTTCGACCATGTGAATATCGTTAATGTTATTACCAATATACCCACGGCACGGCCCTTTCCTTGCCATAGTAGTAAAATCAATCCACCAACAGTTATCCCGGCCAAAATTATAGCTGGCGCAGATTTTATATGCGTTACGGCATGGTCCAGATTGGAAAAGTATTGCGAAACCCACAGGATATATCCGATTCCTTTGCCCATCACCCAAAATGCCCACCCTTCCAATCCAAGGGGCATCAGCACAAACGCCAGAACGGCACTGGGCATAACCAGCATCCCCATTATCGGGACCGCCAGTAAATTCGCCGCGAGCCCATATTGCGAGATTTGGTTGAAATGAAAGGCCGAGATTGGCGCGGTCGCGCCCCCCGCAACTGCGGACGTGAACAATAACGCGAGCACCGGCTTTACAAATTTCCATTTTCCGTATGACAGGCGTTTCCATATATTTCGCCTGTTAAGGAATTCGTAAGCTGAGATTAATGCCGTGGTCGCCGCGAAAGACATCTGAAAACCGGCCTCCAGAACGCTGAAAGGTTTGATTAGCAATACTATAAATGCCGCCAAAGCCACCGCACGTAATGTAAAGGCGGGTTTGTCGAGGATAACCGCCAATAGAACCACGGTAGTCATAATGAAGGCGCGTTGGGTGGCGACACTTGCACCGGACAACATCAAATATGCCGCGCCCGCCATAATTGCTAATGCCGCTGCGATTTTCTTGGGGCGAATACGAAGGGCCAAATATGGAAATAATGCAAAACCGGATCGCAACAAGGCGAAAGCAAACCCCGATAGCAACCCCATATGCAGGCCCGATATAGCCAGTAAATGCGCCAAATTGGAGGCGCGTAGACTATGCAAAATTTCAGGGTCAATATCCGAGCGGTCTCCCGTTATAATTGCAGCCGCAAAAGCCCCGTTTTGCCCGTCAATTGCGCTTTTAATTATATCGGAAATGCCCATTCGTATTGAAAACAAACGCGCCCGAAAATCCGGGTCTGTGGCGTCGAATACAGGAATTACCGGGTTTCGCGTGTACCCGACCCCACCCAGCGAAATAAACCATGCCATTCGTCGAAAATCAAAACCACCGGGTTCGACAGGTGGACCGGGCGGAGAAATGCTGGTGGTTAACGCCACGCGGGCTCCGGCTATCAAGGTGTTGTCTGGAATGAACCCGTGCAGGGATATCCTGACGCGTTCCGGTGTTTTGGAGATTGGAAACCCGGGTATATATAGCTTATCCAACAAAACACGCGGCGCATTTGTAGAAGAGCGATCCATTCCGATGATGCGGCCATAGACAGGGCCGTAATAATGGCGGCTTAATACAGGTGCTTTGATCGTTATTGTGCGGTAAGCGGCGTAACTATATCCAAGCGATGTTAACAAAATCATAAACAAAAGCATTGTGCGTATAATATAATGTGGGCGTATGAATGCCGCACACGTCAATCCTACACCTGCGATCATCAGAATTTGTGTTATGGAAGGTTCGAACCTTAATGCGAAATACGTAACTATCCCGACTCCAAACATTACAGGCGCCCATAACATTAAGCGATGTCGTTGAAGTTCGAGGGTTTCCGTTAGGCTTGATCTGATCACAGGCCTTGTTCTCCGTACTACAAATGCCTAAAACCCCGTTGGTTCTATCTCAATTCTGGTTACCAAAAGGTTAATCCATGTCTAATGTCGTTACGCGTTTCGCCCCCTCGCCCACAGGTTTCCTGCATATCGGAAGCGCGAGGACGGCTCTGTTCAACTGGTTGTTTGCCCGCAATCAAGGTGGAAAATTCCTGCTAAGGATCGAAGATACAGATCGCAAACGTTACACACCCGAAGCCGTGGAAGCGATTTATGACGGAATGCGGTGGCTTGGCCTTGATTGGGACGAAGAGCCCGTAAGCCAGTTCAGCCGTGTGGATCGCCATGCCGAGGTTGCGCATGATATGTTGGCGAAAGGTGCTGCGTATAAGTGTTACTCGACCAAAGAAGAAATTGATGCGTTCCGTACTGCCGCGCGTGCTGAAAAGCGCCCACCGTTGTTTCGTTCGCCTTGGCGCGATGCAGATCCGGCAACAGCACCTGACGCCCCCTATGTTGTACGATTGAAAGCCCCCCGCGAGGGCAAAACGACGATTGACGATCAGGTTCAGGGTAGTGTGACGTGGAAGAACGAAACGCTGGACGATATGATCCTGCTGCGCTCTGACGGGACGCCGACTTATATGCTGGCTGTTGTTGTGGATGATCACGACATGGGCGTAACACACGTTATTCGTGGCGACGATCATCTAACCAATGCCGCGCGTCAAAGCATTATATACAATGGAATGGGGTGGGATTTACCTGTTTACGCACATATTCCGCTGATTCACGGGCCTGATGGTGCGAAACTGTCAAAACGACACGGTGCGCTTGGAGTCGGGGCATATCGAGACATGGGGTATCTGCCTGCTGCGATGCGCAACTACCTCGCCCGTCTAGGTTGGAGCCATGGTGACGAGGACTTTTTTACGACCGAACAGGCTATCGAGTGGTTTAGCCTGGAGAAGATCGGAAAATCACCCGCACGCTTCGATTTTAAGAAATTAGAAAACCTTTCCGGTCAACATATAAGGGCGACAGATAATATCGAGCTATTGAAGGAGATCGAAAGGTTTATTGCATCGCAGCATTTGCCAGAATTGACGCCACGGCACCGCGAAATGTTTATAGCTGGCATGGATGGCATCAAGGAACGCGCGAAAGTATTGCCGGAACTATTGGAAATAGCTCACTATTTCCTTGGCGATCGTCCATTTAAACCGGATGAAAAGGCGGGACATTTTTTAACTACGGTATCCCGTGGTATGCTGAATCGATTGACTTCGCGGTTGCGAGATGCTACTTGGACGCTAGAAGAACTCGAAGCGGAAATTCGTGCTTTTGCAGAGGTCGAAGACCTTAAACTTGGTAAAATTGCACAGCCTCTTCGGGTCGCTCTGACAGGGCGAACAGTATCGCCGAGTGTGTTTGATATGATGGTACAGCTCGGCAAAGAAGAAAGCATCGCACGGCTGGAGGACGCCTCTCGCTGATATTCGATCCGGTTCCCGTTTCGAAAGTCAACGCGTAAAAGTGGCAGGACCAACGTGCGGATTGATGGAATGGACCGATTAGGTCGAATATGAGGTACAGAATGGTATTGGATAGCAAGAAGTCAGCAAAATTGAACTTTGACGATCAGGAAATTGATCTTCCAATTTTCAGCCCGAATTTGGGACCAGATGTTGTAGATATCCGCAAGCTGTATGCTCAAGGCGATGTTTTTACCTATGATCCGGGCTTTACGTCTACGGCGTCATGCGAATCCGCGATTACATACATCGATGGTGACAAAGGAGAGCTGCTGTATCGCGGCTATCCGATTGATCAGCTTGCTGAAAAATCTCATTTCCTTGAGGTTTGCTACCTTCTTTTATATGGAGAGCTTCCAACGGCTGCGCAGCTGGATGAATTCATACCACGCGTGACCCGGCACACAATGTTGCACGAACAGATGGCGTATTTCTACCGTGGTTTCCGTCGTGATGCGCACCCGATGTCAATTATTTGTGGTGTTCAGGGCGCAATGTCATCGTTTTATCACGATTCCACTGACATCAACGATCCGTGGCAACGCGAAGTTGCCTCGATCCGTATGATTGCCAAAATGCCAACTGTTGCGGCGTGGGCCTATAAGTATTCGATCGGCCAGCCCTTCGTTTATCCACGCAACGATCTGGATTACGCGTCAAACTTCTTGCATATGTGTTTCGCGGTTCCAGCCGAGGAATACAACGTTGATCCGATTGTTGCCCGTGCTATGGATCGTATTTTCACGCTTCATGCTGATCACGAGCAGAACGCATCAACTTCAACCGTTCGCCTCGCTGGTTCTTCGGGCGCCAACCCGTTTGCGTGTATCGCAGCCGGTATCGCCTGCCTTTGGGGTCCGGCACATGGTGGCGCTAATGAGTCCGCGCTGAACATGCTGCGCGAAATCGGCACTGTTGACCGCATTCCTGAATACATCGCACGTGCCAAAGACAAGAATGATCCATTCCGTTTGATGGGCTTTGGCCACCGCGTTTACAAAAACTTTGACCCACGTGCCAAGGTTATGAAAGAATCTGCGGATGAAGTTCTGGGCCTGATGGGGATTGAAGACAACCCGACTCTTCAGGTTGCTAAAGAATTGGAACGTATCGCGCTTTCCGACCCATATTTCATCGAGAAAAAGCTGTACCCGAACGTTGATTTCTATTCTGGCATCATTCTGGATGCGATTGGCTTCCCGACATCTATGTTCACGCCGATCTTCGCGCTGGCGCGTACAGTTGGCTGGATCGCACAATGGAAAGAAATGATCGCCGACCCTACACAAAAAATCGGACGTCCACGTCAGCTGTATACCGGTGCGAAATACCGCGACTACATGGACGTAGAAAACCGCTGATATTGAAACGCCGGGGGCAAGTCTCCGGCGTTTTTTTAATTGCTATTAATAAAGTTAAGAACCGATTTTGCCGCCCTACTACCAGAAGCGTCATCACCCTTCCCCAGCATTTCCATAGCTCTTGCCGATACAGCTAATTGAGCATCGCGTGCCTCGGCGCTATCCATCAGTTTTTTGACGGAATTATAGATGTTTTCGGCTGTACATTCTTCTAGCAAGAGTTCGGGTACAGCGTTCGTATCGGTCAATAGGTTAACCAGAGTCGCGGTTGATACACGCACCATTCGACGTTTGATAAATGCGGTAAACCAATGCATTTTGTAGGCGATAACCATCGGCGTTTCCGAAGCTGCGAGTTCGAGAGAAACAGTTCCGGAGGCTGCCAGTGCAACGTCAGAGGCGCGATAACACGCGCGTTTTCGATCTTCGGCCTCAGCAGAAGTTATTTCGCGCGGATCCAGAATGGTTATGTCCAGCCCTTCAAAAATTTGCTTGATCAAATCCACACGCGCACCGACAGACGGAATCGCGAAACTCAGGTTCGGGTAATCATTTCTTAATCTTTCGGCAACTTCACGAAAAACCGGGCCAAGCCTTGTTACCTCGCTGGTCCGCGATCCGGGGAGAATTGTTAGTAGCTGCCTGCCATTCGCCACGCCCATTTCGTCTTTAAACGCCGCAGCCTGCGCATTTGTTGCCTGTTTTTCCGCAGTAATCGGATGGCCAACGAAATCACAACTCATGCCTTCGGCCTCCATATAGGGGGGCTCGAAAGGTAAAAGTGCTAAGACATGGTTAACAAATCGCGCCATTTTCGCGGCACGTTTTGGACGCCATGCCCAAACCGATGGTGCAACGTAGTGGATGACTGGAAGTGTAGGCATTTGGGTTTTCACACGTTTGGCCACGCGGAAGCAGAAATCAGGGCTGTCGATTGTAATTAATGCTGTGGGGTTGCTGGCTTCTACGGCATTGGCTGTTTCCTTAATGCGGCGTAAAAGCAGGCGGATTTTAGGCAGCACCTCGGCGATACCCATAACTGAAAGCTCGTCCATCGGAAAAATGCTTTCCAGACCGAGGTTGATCATCAAAGGCCCGCCAACACCAATAAAACGAACTTCGCCATTGTGCTCGGATTTCAAACCGTTCATCAACGCCGCCCCAAGTCGGTCGCCAGAGCTTTCACCAGCAACGATAAAAAAAGTTAATGTTTCAGTCATTTTGGGGCCTAACCCACAAAAATAACCCAAGGTCGTTTGCCAAAGTGACAGTTTCCTCACGACGTAGAATCATCACGCCTCCTGCCTGGATAACGATACCGGCCAGCCCGGCGTCATAGGCATTTTGAATTGTGTCGGGGCCTATCGTTGGTAGATCCACGCGTAAATCCTGTTCAGGTTTCGGTGCCTTTAAAAGCACACCACGCCCTCCGTTTGGGTCGGGAGCATAGCCATTGCGGTTGTTTTTCACGAAGTTCAGCATCGTGTCGGTGCCTTGAATGCTCTCCAATCCGAGGCAAATGCCTTGCCCGACAACCGCCCCTTGCCCGACGTCTACGTGTCCGAGGCCGTCAACGATTTCCGTAGCGCGTGTAGCGTCGAAAATGTCATCCTCACTTGGTTTAACAATGGTTAACACGCCCTTTTCTGGAATAAGGCTCGGAAGGACTTCATGTGCTGCGTGAACATTGAAACCATTAACCTCAAAAAACTTTATGATAGAAGTTAGGGTTTCATCATCGCCAGCTTTCATGCTTTTGGATAAAATTGTGGCTAATTCAATACCCTTTTCATCTAGCTTGCCGACATCAAGGTTTTCACGATCCATAGATCCCGCAAAGACAACGTTTTGACAGTTAGCCTTATGCAACTGCTCAAACATATGACCTGTTTGTTCAAAAATTGCGGGAATAACCTGATGTGATGATACCCAACCAAGTGGGATGCTTTCGAATTCTACAACCATATACGCGCGGCCAGATGCTTGGCATTTTTCGGCTAATAATCTTGGCAAATCCCCGCGCCCGGAAATAATTGCCAGCCCGGGTTTATTCTTATCGGCCACCGCACCCATAACTACTTGTTACTTTTGGGCAACAAATATGAACGAGTACTATCTGCCAGCAGAAAATCAACCACGTCGGAAACCAGTTCGTTGTCACCATAATTGTCCCGCACATTTTGCGCACGTTCTTTAAGGGTGCCTTCCCCTTCAAATATTTCCGAAAAAGACGCCCGTAAGCCATTGATTGCAGCTTTGTCTGCTCCACGTCGTTTCAGGCCAATCAGGTTCAACCCGCCGAGGTTGGCGCGTTCGGATAAAGCCATACCATATGGGATAACGTCAGTAGCCACTGCCGCCAACCCGCCAATAATAGCGCCTTTTCCAACGTTCACAAACTGGTGGACACCGCTGAGTGCACCGACGATAACATCGTCCCCAATTGTCACGTGCCCCGCTACAGATGCGTGATTGGCCAATACCACATTGTTCCCGACCTGTGCATCATGCCCAACATGGGCGCCAAGCATCAGTAAACAATTATCACCAATCCGCGTGATACCAGTGCCGCCTTTTGTGCCGGGGTTGACCGTAACACCTTCGCGCAGCATGCAGTTTGCCCCGATTTCAAGATAGGTTTGCTCGCCTGCATATTTCAGATCTTGCGGTTGATGTCCTATTGAAGCTGTTGGCCATATCCGGGTGTTGGGGCCGATTTTAGTAAATCCGGTAACCACAGCGTGGCTGAACATCTCGACACCATCGCCAAGTGTTACGTTTGGCCCAACAAGGCAGAACGGGCCAATTTTGCAATTAGCACCGATAACAGCTCCGCTTTCTATAACCGCAGAGGGGTGGATTGTGGTAGTTGCATCAATAGACATAATCAGCCTTTATTTGCGTCTTCGGGTGGGACTATCATCGCGGTGAATTCGGCTTCGGCAACGATAGTGCCGTTGACTTTACCCTCGCCCCAGAACTTCCAGATTTTTCCGCGTCCACGAATAACCTTAACGTGGAGTTCCAAAGCATCCCCCGGTTGCACGACTTGGCGGAACTTCACTTTGTCCATCGACATGAAATATACAAGCATTCCTGCGTCAATCAGGTTAAGCGTCGTGCCAACCAGAACGCAAGCTGTTTGCGCCATTGCTTCAACGATTAGCACACCCGGCATCACGGCTTTGTCCGGAAAGTG
>DFBD01000034.1 GCA_002367255.1 Rhodobacterales bacterium UBA3089
GGTTGTAGCTCAGCTGGTTAGAGTGCCGGCCTGTCACGCCGGAGGTCGCGGGTTCGAGCCCCGTCAACCGCGCCACTTTTTACCTAAAAGACTGTAGCGAATTAAAAAACTGTCTGATAGCCTGTGCTCAGTAATTTTTGTCTAAAAGGAAAAAACATGTTTAATAAATCATTACTAGTCGCTGCCGCCCTTATACTTGCACCGCTTGGCGCAAACGCACAGGCGTTGGTCGATGCGTCGGACGTAGATGTCATTGCATCGCTGGTTCAGGGTGAAGGGTACCGTGCAGTGGTCAGCACCGATGGTGTAGGCGACCCGATGATTACATCATCCGCCAATGGATACGAGTTTGATATATTCTTCTATGGCTGTACAGACGGTGCAAACTGTCGTGATGTTCAGTTTAGCGTTAGCTTTGACATGGAAGACGGTATGTCGCTAACACGCGCACAGGATTTCAACCTCGAAAAACGTTGGGCGAAAGTTTACTTGGACGAGGAGAGCGACCCGCGCCTTGAAATGGACGCCAACTTATACGGCGGCGTTTCGGCAACCAACTTCAATGATACCCTCGACTGGTGGGTTATCGTCATGAACGACTTTATCGAATACATCGAATTTTAAGGCGGATAAAGAATTGGTTAATGCGGGCGCGATGTAATTCGCGCCCGTTTTTATTTGCGGAATTTCGTAAGGATGTAATCCAGCGAAATTGGTCCGCCGCCTTTGATCACCAGGACTAGCAACAAGAATACCCACAGCAGGCGCTGATCCATGATCAGGCCGTAGGGCAGGCGATCAAACATTGCGCCGGTGGTCGTGGCGTCGGCGTTATGGCCATAGACGTCAACGATGCTCATCATCCCGATAAATCCGATCATTCCGACACTGGCAAGGCGTGTAAACAGGCCAAGCGCGATCAACGCAGGCAGCAGGAATTCCGCATATGTGCCGAGTAGTACAATTAAGGTATCCAGTCCTGACATCAGACTTTCATCATAGCCAAGGGATTCGAGCTTTTTCGGAAAAATTTGCGCGTAAGAACCAAAGGAAGGGGAGAAAATGCTGTCTCCGACTTTGGTTTTACCGGAGGTCCAGAAAAACAACAGCGTTACCGAGGTGAAAGAGAACCGCGCGGCGGTGGTAAGGAGCCACGGGCCTAAAAGGGCTTGAATTGCGCTGAATGTGCGGTCGTGTAGGTTAAGAATAGATTGCATGTATATGCCCCTTTTATTTGATATCTGTAATCAGACCTGCTGACAGTAATTCGGTAAGGTTTCCCGCCAGATCAAAATCCGGTTGCGCTGCTTTGGCTTTGTCCATGGCGACGCCCATTGGGTCTGCCCTTAAGGAGTCGATAAACATTGCAGTGCCGGCGGTAGGATTTTGCATTACGACCTCGTCGGTTGGGCGGGAAATCATGGTGATCTCGCGGGCCTTGCCGATGGGTGAATTGTCGTCGGTGCTATTATACCGCCAGATCGAAAATACCGGATAGCGGGAGCGGATAATCTGTATGGACGGGTGCAAAACGATTCGTGCGTCGTAGAGCTTGTTACCGTCGAGATTTCCCAACTTTTCAGGTGGGCATGGGGCGGCATCGGCCGCGTGATAGGATTGACGCCGTGCCAGTTCAACCCGTGCTACATCGGGCAAATAGCCGAGGTGTGAAACGGGTGGGAACTTAGTTAAGAAGGCAGGGAAATCCTCGCCATAATAAATCATTAACGGGGATTTTGGCGGGTGCTTTCGAACGTGTACTCCGGCCATTGCATCGAAAAACTCTTTTCCTACAATGGTTTGAATTACGGGATAGGCTGAGGCCAAGGCCTCGGTCAGGCTAACGACGACATTGTTGCGATAAACATCGTATCGCTTGCCAGCAGCGCGACTGCCCGGGCCGACAACACCATCAGGCGTGGGAAGGTTCGGATCCAAAAGGCCTTTGGCGAATTCGGTTTGCATAAGATCAGGCCGCTTTGTTTTGACGATTGAGGATTGCCGCGGCGAGGCGTACTTCGTTCGCCAACACGGGCCAATCGGGAATGTCGTTATCCCATTCGATCAACGTCGGCAGTGCGCCAGTGCGCTTTATTAGAGTTTCATAAAGGTTCCAGACAGGATCGACGACCGGTGCGTTATGACTATCTATTAGTAACGGATCGCCGAAATCATCGGTTTGCTCGTCATGACCACCTAAATGGACCTCTCCGATGTGCGCAATAGGGAAGGCTGAAAGGTATTCTTCCGGTGATGTCTGCTGGTTCGTGTTGGAGACAAAGATATTGTTAACATCCAGCAGCAACCCGCAGCCTGTGCGTCTTACAACTTCGTTAAGGAATTCGATCTCGCTCATCGTGGATTGTTCGAACATTACGTAAACCGAGGGGTTTTCGAGCAACATCTGCCGTCCGATGGTCTCTTGGACTTGGTCGATATGGTCAACGACGTTATTGAGCGTTTCCCGAGTATAAGGGGCTGGTAACAGATCGTTAAGAAATCCGATGTCATGTGTGGACCAGGCTAGATGCTCTGAAAACAGCGCTGGATTCAACCAATCGACAAGTTTCTTCAAACGGGCCAGGTGCTCTTTATCCAACGGCCCATCGGAGCCGATGGAGAGGCCCACACCGTGACAGGAAATAGGAAAGCGTTCACGTAGATAGCGCAGCTGTGCGAGCTGGGGACCGCCGTCACCCATATAGTTTTCAGCATGGATTTCCAGCCATCCGACTGCATCCGGTTCGGCCAGTATCTCGTCAAGATGTTTTGGTTTGTACCCGACACCTGCACGGGCGGGAATGGTGTTCGTAATATAGCTCATCTTGGCCCCTGAATATTTGTGGGCTCGCGATCAAAGCCGCGAACCCTGAATTCCTTTATGCAGGAATGTCACGTTCCAGCGCTTCAAGCGAGCCGTTACGTGCTGTGCCGTCTTCAGCTGAGGGTAGCTCCATTGTTTCGCAAGAACCTGCTGGTACTAACGACCATGCGTTGCCTTGATAGTCTACTGTCGAAGTGCCCGCGCAAGTTGTTCCCGGGC
>DFBD01000280.1 GCA_002367255.1 Rhodobacterales bacterium UBA3089
AACCATACCGTTACAAGTCCAGATTGAACCAAGAGTCGATATGGACCATATAGAAAACGGAGAACCCTCATGTCCGATGTAAATGAAATTGCAGATTGGTTTATTGCACGCGTTGACAGAGACGCGGGCGACACAATCACTCACCTCAAGCTCCAAAAGCTGCTCTATTTTGCGCAATCTTGGTATCTGGCGAACACCGGAGAAGAGTTGTTTCAAGACGAATTTCAGGCATGGGCGCATGGCCCTGTTGTGCGCAGCATTTATGACAGGTTTAGTGAGCAAAAGTGGGCACCGATTGGGCCAGTTGAGGCTGAGCCGGATCTCGATGATCGGACGGTCAGCTTCCTTGAGCAGCTTTACCGGAAATACGGACAATACGGCGCGAAGGATCTTGAGCGTCGGACACACGAGCATGATCCTTGGAAAAATGCTCGTGGAGATCTCCCCCCAGAGGCCCGCTGTGAGAAGGTTATCGAGAGGGCTACAATGCGTGACTTCTATGGCGAGAAAATTGGGAAAAAGTGGGATAGCTGACGAGTTTCAAATTGAAGGCCCCGCTAGGGGCGATGACAGCGTTTCTCTCGAAGATTTGCCGGGTGTGCAAGCGGGGGTTTCGATAAGTCTTCGCTATTATCGCAGACAGACGGAATGCTTTTCGAAATGGAAATCAAGCGACCTTAAGAAATTCGGCGCTCTCGTTGATAAGCTAAGAGGGCACAACGCAAATACTCTCACTGGGTCTAAGCTTTGCTCCATGCACAAAGGGCCGCCTGCACAAGATAGGTTCGCTTTACCTGAAAGCCTAAGCCCAGACCTTACGCTGCATGAATTGCGCGTTGACCAGTCGAACAAAGCGCGCATCCACGGCGTCCTTTGGGGTGAGACATTTTTCTTAGTTTGGCTCGACCGCAATCATGCTGTTTTCCCTGAGTGATTCCGAATCATGTGACTGCCTTGTCTAGTCAGAGAAAAAGAAACTCCACTGATCATCCATGGGGCCGAAGCGCTTCTCATAAAGGCGCTTAAACTCGTTAATGTCATCCGACAGCTTGAGCATCGTTAAGACCTCTTGGCGCTGCTCGCGCAGCTTCTCTAGGCCGTAACCCTTGCTCAAAAATTGGTGCAGTTTCTCCTTACGAGTCCCCTTGGCATCAAGCTTGGGGTTGAGGCGCTGAAGCTCTTTCAAAAC
Source organism: Rhodobacterales bacterium UBA3089 (assembly GCA_002367255.1). Classification (GTDB taxonomy): domain Bacteria; phylum Pseudomonadota; class Alphaproteobacteria; order Rhodobacterales; family Rhodobacteraceae; genus NORP23. Next base: position 1,190 of record DFBD01000280.1, read on the forward strand.
CTCGCCGCTCTCAAGAGGACCGTAGACATATTTATTAGTGAAGTTTCCGAAGTGCTGCGGCTTGTTGATGACGAGTGCGCCACCCTGTCGGGCAATATATGGGTCCGAACCATAGACCTTGTTGAGAGATAGGTAAAAATCGTCAGGAAATTCCTTTTCCCATTCACGCTGTTCATCCTCGATGTAAGCTTGAACAAGTAGCCGCAGCGCATCAGGGCTGCGCTGAGTCTGATACCCGGTCGCCTCATCAATGAGTGCAGCGATACCGACCTTGGCCAACGCATTGACGATTGCTCGGGCTTGATTTGCCATCGGTTTCTGAGAATCAAGTAACTTGTTTTTGCCATCGGCGCGCGCGACTGCCTTGCAAACATCAACAAGCGTTTCGGCTTCATAGCCGTGTCCTGGATCCGCCCCAGTGATGTTGAAAACTATTGGATTTTCTAGCTTTTCTCGAAGAGCCTCGGTGATTTCGGATCCAACCTTTTTGCCGCTTAACGTCTTCAAGAAAGCATTGCCGCCTTCTGACTTTAGACCAATAGCACGGGCCATCCCTCGCTTGGCAAAAACGCGGCGGCCGTCTTCAAGGACGTAGCATTCTAACTGAAGCCCTCCGATAGGCAGGATGCCTCGGTGGGTTGCATTCAGGGGTTGCTCTGGGTCTGGCACATTTACCATCGCTTTAGCGACCTCATCGAAGCCTGCATTGATTGACTCAATGGTCTTTTTGTCGTCAGCCATGTGTCAGTTCCTTATATGTCAGACGCTTGCCTGCCATACGGGCAATGGTCATGTCGATGAATTGCAGGGTGCCAATCTGTGAAGTGTTATGGCGGAATGAAAATTCGTTGGCGTAGCGGTGCAGGTGCTTGGGCGACATATAGTGATATACGCCAATGTAGCCGCGCTTGAGAAGCGACCAGAAGCTTTCAATGCCGTTTGTGTGGATGCAGAAATCGCGGACATACTCACCAATTGAGTGATTGACCTTCATGTGGATATATCCGCGATCATTCAGGCCGCGATAGGCCGCAAATTCGTCTGTCACTACGCTGGCACCAACCGGCACATTTGCCGAGACGTAACCCTGTAGCGTTGCTTTGCGAGTATTTGCTACCGGAGTGGCGCGAACCTCGCCATGCTCGTCCTTGATGCCAACAACGGCGACCTTGCCAACTGCGCCACGACCAGCGTTAAGTTTCTTGTTGCCGCGCTTGTTCTTCTCTTTGCCGCCGATGTAAGTTTCGTCGACTTCGACCTCTTTGCCCATATCGGCTTCATCGCCACCCATCCAAGTTTCACGAATGCGCTGCGCTAGGAACCAAGCCGTTTTCTGGGTCACACCGAGTTCGCGGGCCATCTGGGTTGAGGGGATGCCTTTACGGGCGCTGGTGAGCATGAAGATGGCTAGGAGCCACTTTTGAAGGGGAAGGCGACTTTCGGCCAATACCGTGCCGGTGCGAACGCTAAAGTGCTTGCGGCAATCGCGGCACCGATAAGCCATTGGTTTGTGATCTTTGCATTCATTGACGTTCGTGCTGCCACAGTGGCCGCAATGCGCTTCGCCGTTCCAACGGTTACGCTCGAAATATTGCCGTGCGCTTTCCTCATCTGGGAAGCGATTGAAGAACTCAAACGTGCTGAGAGTTTCGGGCTTATCTTTAACGGCTTTGCTCATGAAAGATAACTAGCCAGATACGGGCAGGAAGTCAACTCAATTCTGGCTAGTTAGGTATATAGGCCCCCAAATTATTTCTCCCGGAAAAATA
>DFBD01000221.1 GCA_002367255.1 Rhodobacterales bacterium UBA3089
GGATCGACTTTAACGCAACAGGTGGCAAAGCTGTTGTGTCTGGGTGAGGATTTACCCGAGGCGGAGTGCCGCCAGCAGACGATCCTGCGTAAGATCAAGGAAGTTCCGTATTCTTTCGCGATGGAGCTGAAATACGAGAAAGACGATATCCTGTCGATCTATCTGAACCGTGCATATCTGGGTGCAGGGGCGCAAGGGTTCGAGGCCGCAGCGCAACGGTATTTCGGCAAGTCCGCACGCGAGGTTGATGTGGCCGAGGCAGCGATGTTGGCGGGGTTGTTGACCGCGCCGTCACGCTATGCGCCGACGAATAATTTGAACCGTGCGCAGGAACGATCGACGGTGGTGATCGGGTTGATGCAAGCGCAGGGGTATCTGACACGCGTGGAAGCGGAACTAGCGTTGGCAAGCCCTGCGACGCTTTCACAGGCGGCGCAAGAACGGGCGGGCGGGTATTTTGCCGACTGGATTATGGCGGATGCACCTTCGTTCCTGACGCGGGATACTGGCGAGGATGTGGAGATTCTGACCACCTTTGACCGTGGCATCCAGAAGGCGGCAGAAGACGCGCTGACGTATGTATTTGAAAACCGGGTTCGCGAAGGCTCCGAGGCGCAGGCGGCGATTGTTGTGATGTCGGCAGACGGGGCCGTTCGGGCGATGGTTGGCGGGCGCAAGATTGATGGTGCGGGGTTGTTTAACCGCGCTACGCAAGCGTCACGGCAACCGGGATCGTCGTTCAAGCCGTTCGTTTACGGGGCGGCGCTGGAATCGGGGATGCACCCGTTTGACATAGTTCTGGATGCGCCGTTGACGATTGATATTCCCGGGTCCGGCCCGTGGAGTCCTGTGAATTACACAAAAGAATTCTACGGCGAAGTGCCAATGGTGTATGCCATGGCGAATTCGTTGAATACGGTTGCTGTGCGTTTGTCGGAACAGGTGGGGCGCGACAAGGTGCGGGCCTTGGCGGCGGACTTCGGGGTGACTTCGCCTTTGGCCGAAGGGCCAGCGCTGGCGTTGGGTGCGTCGAACGTGACGTTGCTGGAAATGACGGGGGCATATGCGGGCATTCTGAACGGTGGGCGGCAGTCACTGCCCTACGGGTGGCTTGATCTGCGGATACGCGGCGACGATCAGGTATTGATGAGCCTTGAACGCACCGACGGGTTCCGTGTGCTGGATGAACGTGCTGCGGGATATCTGGTTTACATGATGTCGCAAGTTGTCGAGGTTGGCAGTGGCGCACGTGCCGCACTGGGTAATCGGCCTGTGGCGGGTAAAACGGGCACAACGCAAGGCGCGCGGGATGCGTGGTTTATAGGGTTTACCGGTGACTATGTGGCGGGCGTTTGGATGGGGTATGATGATAACTCCAAACTGACCGGCGTCACGGGCGGCGGGTTGCCTGCCGAGATTTGGCGCGAAACGATGGAGCGGGTTCACGTTGGCCTGCCTGTGCGCGCATTGCCGATGATCGATCCACGGATGGAGCCACCACGGATTACGAACGAGATTGATAATCTGGTTAACGATGTGAATGACTCGCTTCTGGGCGATTTAATCAACAGTATCTTCGGGTCGCCGCGCCGTTAGGTTTTTTAGCCGTGTTTTAACGGCTTCAAGGTCGTTGAAAACCAGCCGAACAGGTAATGCCAAGGCGTCGCGACGAAATGCGACCGGTAGGCGGGCCATGTCTTTTTCCGTGGTTACCAGTTGCGCGGATTTCGCTTTCGCTTCGGCCTTCAGGCGTTGCAAAATGGCATCCGTGTAAGGTGCATGGTCAGGAAAGGCGTGGGTGGCAACGACGTTGGCACCAAGGGCTTCCAGTGTGGCGAAAAATTTTCCCGGACGACCGATACCAGCAAAAGCGATGAAGCGGGTGCCGGACCAGTCCATACCGGTTTCAAGCGGGACAAGTTCGCCAGACCAGACAGGATTGGAAACCTGAGCCGTTAGGCGCTTTTGCGCCGCCGAGGTGCCGACCGGGATAATGACGTCTGCGCGTAACAAGCCATCGGACAAAGGTTCACGCAGCGGCCCTGCGGGCATGACGCGGCCATTGCCAAAGCCGATTTCGGCGTCAACGACGACGAGGGATAGGTCTTTGTGCAGCGACGGGTTCTGGAAACCATCGTCCAGCAGGATGACCTGCGCGCCTGCTTTTATGGCAGCTTTGGCCCCTGCGGTACGGTCTTTTGCAACCCAGCACGGCCCGAAGGCGGTGATAAGTAGCGGTTCGTCACCAACCTGATCGGCAGAATGTTTGCGCTCGTCCACCAACAACGGCCCGATTTCCGAGCCACCGTGACCGCGCGAAACGACGTGCGCTATGATGCCTTCGTCACGGAAAATTTCCAGTAGTGCAATGACGGTCGGTGTTTTACCCGTGCCACCAACGTTGATGTTGCCGACGCATATGACGGGAATCGCCAACTTTTCCCAAGGGCCGTTTTTCAAGCGGCGGCGGGTGGCCGTGATCCATATCCATTCCAGCGGTGCCAGAAGGCGGGATGTCAGGCCGCGCGGGCGGTTCCAGAATAAAGGGGGGCGCATCAGGTGGCCTCTTTCGGGAAGTAGGATTGTAGCAGATCGAAAACGCGATCAGTGGCCGTGTCGTCTTCACCAAAAGCACCCCAGGCGGCGGTGGCAAGTTGGGCGGCGCGTTCAGGGGAAAGTGCGGCTTCCAGATTTTTGGCAAGGTCTGCCCCGTCGGTCACGGGAATACAGGCATCGGCGGCAAGCAAGGTATCATAGGCCGCAGCGAAATCTGTGACCTGCGGTCCATGCAGAATTGCAGAACCAAGAGCGGCGGCGGAAAGTGGATTATGCCCGCCATTGGAAACTAGTGACCCGCCAATGAAGGACACAGGCGAGAGGCGATACCATAGACCCATTTCGTCTGGCGTGTCGGCGACATAAATGTCGGTTTGCCGATCAATTTGCTGCGATTTGGAGCGTTGGGCGACGGTGTAATCCTGCCCATGCAGCATATCGGCGATGGCGTCGCCACGTTCGGGTTGGCGCGGGGCGATAATGAGTAGCAGCTCGGGGTAAGATCGGCGGGCCACTTTATGCGCGGCGATGATGGTTTCTTCCTCGCCCGCATGGGTTAGCGCAGCCAGCCATACGGCGCGGCCACCGATGGCACGAGCCAAGGCTTTGCGCTGGGTTTCGTCGTGCGGTAAAGGAGACAGCCCGCCGTTCAGGCGGCCGGAGGTTGCGGTTTTGCCCGCAGGGGCGCCAAGGTTTTGCAGATATTTTTTGCTGTGTGCATCTTGGGTCAGGATATGATCGAAGCGTTGCAATAGCGAGGCGAACATGCCCTTGAACAAGCGGTATCTGCGAAAGGATTGCGCGGACATCAACGCATCGACGTAGATTATCGAGATGTTGCGACGCTTGGTTTGAACTATGAAGGCGGGTTGGAATTCGGCCTCTGTCCAGACGGACAGGTCGGGCTTCCAGTGATCTAAAAATGCCGCGATACACGGCGTGGCATCGACGGGGGTGTATTGGTGAACCGTGCGCGGCGGCATCTGCCCTTGCAATGCTTGGGCGACGGTGTCTGACGGGGTGGTTATCAGACAGTTCAGGGATGGGTTTTGGCTAAGTAGCCGCCAGCACAGGGCCAAAATTGCATCGGCACTACTGACACTGGTGACGTTAACCCAGATCAGCGGCCCGTCGGGGCGGGGCGTTGATGCGACACCTCGGCGTTCGGTGTTGGCGTCCAGTTTCCGGGCAAACCAGCGTTCGCCATAGCGCGAGAACAGCATGTATGCAGCGAGGGAAACTGGACGGCCCATCAGGCGATTAGCCCATTTCTGCGGTAAGGCTGGTTTCTGTCTCTTCGTCGCGCAGCCGGTGCAAATGGGCGATGAAGTAGCGCATGTGCGCGTTGTCGACGGTTGAATGCGCGGCGGCTTTCCACGCGTCATAGGCCTTGGCGTAGCTTGGATAAATACCGACCGTTTCAATGTTTTCCGGGTCACGGAATTCTTGGCTTTGCGGGTCGATTAATTCTCCGCCGAAAACGAGGTGCAGTCGATTGGTCATGGATTTGTCCTTTGGTTCGGGGTTTCGTGCGCACATTAGGCATTGGCCCACCAACGTCAATCGATGTGCGCTACAGGCGGTCGATAAATTGCGGATGCAGAAGGCCGGGTGCGGCGATCATGCCAGCCAAAAGCGGTTTCGGGTTGTTGTAGCGTGCAGGCAGGTTTTCACTGGTGGTAACGGTTGCGCCTGCTTCGCGTGCGATCAGGTCACCGGCGGCGACGTCCCATTCCCATGTATCGCGCAGGGTTAACATACCGTCGAATGATCCGTCAGCGGTAAGGCACATTCGGTAGGCCAGCGATGGGCGAAAGTTGGGTGATAGGTCTGGCACTCCGCCAGGCCAGAGGGTGGGTTTTAGCGTAGGGCGTGTGACCAGCATTCGGGCGGAGGCGATATCTTCTACGCTGCTGGCTTTGATCGGTTTGCCGTTCAGGAATGCGCCGCCGTCTTTTGTGGCGCTGTAGGTCAGGCCCTTCATTGGCAGGTGAACGACGGCGGTGATAACTTCGCCATCTTCCGCAATTGCGAGGGAATGCGAGAAGGTTTTTTCACCGGCGATGAAGGCACGGGTGCCATCGATTGGGTCGATGATGAAAACGCGAGGGCGTGTCAGGCGGGCTGTGGTGTCCTCGGTTTCCTCGGATAGCCAGCCATAATCTGGTTGGGCTTTCAGTAATTCGCCGTGCAACATGCGGTCAACTGCAAGGTCGGCCTCGGTTACGGGGCCTTGGTTGTCGCCTTTGTCCCATGTCTCGGGGTTTGCCTGAAAGTACTTTCGGGCAATGTCGCCAGCCGCATGGGCCGCGTCGGTTAGAAGCTGCAAATCACGCACCGGCAATGGTTAATCCTTCGACTAGCAAGCTGGGAACCACGCGGGACAGATGCGCGCGACCGTCGTTTGCAGGATGGATAGAGCCTAGCATTTCGCGCAGGTTGCCCGCAATTGTGCATTCGTTGACGGGGCCGGTAATAACGCCATTTTCCACCCAGAAACCCGATGCGCCACGGGAATAGTCACCAGTATTGGCATTAATGGAACTGCCGATTAACGACGTTACGATCATGCCTGTGCCCATCATGGCGATTAGATCGTCACGCGTGTCCGTCCCTTGGGTTAACGAAAGATTACCGGCAGCGGGGCTTGGTGGGGCAGATGTGCCACGCGCCGCGTTTCCGGTGCTTTCAAGGCCGAGTTTACGCGCAGTGGCCAAGTCTAATGTCCAACTTTGCAGGATGCCGTTTTCGACAATGGCGCGACGCGTGGTTGGCAGCCCTTCGGCGTCGAAGGGTTTGGAGCCGGATACGCGGGTGCGGTGTGGGTCCTCGATTAACGACAGGCCTTCGGGCAGGACCAGTTCACCCATCGCGTCTTTTAGCCAGCTTGCGCCACGCGCGATTGACCCGCCGTTGATTGCCGCAACAAGATGTCCGATCAGGCCTGAAGATATCCGTTCGTCGAATAGTACGGGAAAGGCCCCTGTCGGGGGTTTCTTGGGGTTGGCGCGGGCAATGGCGCGTTCGCCAGCGATGCGCCCTATTTCGGTAGCAGATGGCAGGTCTGCACCGAAAATGCGACCCTCGCCGTTATAATCGCGCTCCATTTCCAACCCTTCGCCAGTGATGGCAACGCAGGAGGTGGACCGCGAAGTGCGCTCGTATCCGCCGTTGAACCCGTTGGTGGCAGCAAGGTGGATGGCGGAGCGGCTGTACCCTGCGCCAGCACCCTGAACCTGGCTTACACCTTTGACGGCGAATGCCGCGGCTTCGGCTTCGAGGGCGTCTTCTTGTAATTCAGCAGGCGTGGGGGCGGTGGAGGGGTCGGCCAACTCAAGCGAATCGACATCCCACGATTTGGCCAGTTGCGCGGGGTCTGCAAGACCACAATGCGGGTCTGCGGGGGCTTCCATTGCCATGGCCACCGCACGTTCAGCCATGGCTTGCATGGTTTCGGGGCGCAGGTCCGATGACGACACACTGGCTTGGCGTTGTCCGATCAAGACGCGGAGGCCAAGGTCGATGCCTTCGGATCGTTCGGCGTGTTCCAACGCCCCGTTCAGAACTTCGATCGATTGGCTGTCACCGGAAACCGCAATGGAATCAGCGGCTTCGGCGCCAGCAGCCTGGGCTGCGTCAAGGAGGGCATGCGTGAGGGCTTCGAGGGATGCAGTCATTAGGTTTCCCGTTCAGAATTGGCGTTGAACACCATATATAGCAATGCGCGATTGTTTTCACCCTCTGAACGGTCTTTTTATGGAAAATTGCAATTACGAAAGTTCTTTCAGAAAAACTTAAGTTAATGTATGTGTCGGATGTCTGCGGGGGTAGAAAATGGCTATTAAAACAGAAATGCTACGATATTTTGTAGGGGTGGCAGAGGCTGGCAACCTTGCGAGTGCGGCAAAGACATTGCAGCGCTCTCCGGCGGCGGTTTCAATGATGTTGAAGCAATTCGAAGAAGAACTCGGCGCGCCACTATTCCAGACAGACAGGAAAAGCCATCTTACCGAGGTTGGGGTGTATACGCTGGCAGAAGCCAAGCGGGAACTGTCGCATTTTGAGAGCACGATTAGTTCGATTAAACACTTTGCCGAATCCGGTGAGGGGCAGGTACGCACAGCCGTGATTCCGGCGGTTGCGGCGAATTTGATGCCAAATGTTGTGAAGTCTTTGCGCAAGGAAAATCTGAATATTCTTGTTGATATTGACGATTTAACAAACGATGCGGTAATTGCTGGCGTCCGCGGCGAAACTGTTGATATTGGTATCGTAAACGACCTGGTGGTTTGGGGCAGCTCCAATGTTAAGCATTCCACTCTCTTGACAGACCGGATCGGGTTGCTTTGCAAACGCGACAGCGAGATCGGGCGTAAAGAAAACCTGTACTGGTCTGACGTGTCCAAATCCGAGATGATTTGGCATTTTTTATGCAATAAGATTAATGAGCCTGCGGTCAAAAAAGCCAGCGCTAATGCGCGGTTGCGCGTGGTGAGCGCACTTTCAATACAGGCATTTGTCCGTAGTGGGGATTATGTATCTCCGATACCGGAACTCGCAGCGATTTCGCTACCCTCTGATCTGGTCTTTCGTGTGCCGGAAGGTAATGTGTATACGCGGAATGTTCACTTAATCTGGAACGAAAACCGCAAGCCGACCCCGGCGACGATACAGCTATGCAAAATTTTACGCGAGACCATTGCAGAAATGGGAATGGCACCCAATAAGGAAGAGGAGAATGCTTTCACTACATTGGACTAGAAGCCGCTTAAGTTTAGCAGTACGGTTCGATCGAATAAACTTTCTTTCTAATGGATTTTATTGTGACTAATTCTGCCTATAACACTCTGCTTGATCACCTGAAAACCACATCCGCACTGGAGCAGGTCGGGGGCCTGATTATGTGGGACCAAGAGGTAATGATGCCACGCAAGGGTAATGCCCAGCGGGCCGAGCAGAACGCGGCGTTAGAGGCCGTGATCCACGCGCGCAATACGGATATCCGCCTGCCGGAGTGGTTCGATTCCATTGACGAAAACACGCTGGATGCAGCGGGTAGGGTGAACGTAGCGGAGGCGAAGAAGTCTTATGCGCGGGCAACGAAAATTCCTGCGGACTTGGCGACAGAGATTGCGCGGGTGACATCTGCCTCGCAACAGATTTGGGCCGATGCGCGGGCAGCGAATGATTTCGCGTCTTTTGCGCCGACGTTTGAAAAGGTTCTGGATTTGCGCCGACAGGAAGCGGCGTGTCTGGCAGAGGGCGGCGACCTTTATGATGCGTTGCTGAATGATTACGAGCCGGGTGCGAAGTCTGGTCCGTTGGCAGAATTGCTGGGTCGTTTGCGTCCCGGTTTGACGGAGTTGCGCAGTGCGATTGCGGATAAGGGCATAGATGTGCCAACCGTTCAGGGCGAATTCGGTGCGGATGCGCAGATGGCCGTGGCCAATCGCTTGGCGACGGCGTTCAAATACGATTGGGACGCTGGCCGGATTGATCTGGCTGTGCACCCGTTTAGTTCCGGCAACAATAACGACTCGCGGATTACGACGCGCGTTGACCCCAAGAATGTGTTCAACTGTTTCTACTCGACCATTCACGAGGTCGGGCACTCGAAATACGAGCAGGGCATGCCTGCGGAATTGGCAATGCAACCGGCGGGGAAATACGCCTCGATGGGGGTGCATGAAAGCCAATCCCGGATGTTGGAAAACCAGATCGGCCGTAGCCGCGCGTTTTGCGAGTGGATGTTCGGCGTTATGCGCGACGAGATGGGTGATTTTGGCCTGAAAGACCCCGAGGCGCTGTATCGCGCTGCCAACCGTGTGGAATCCGGCTTCATCAGGACCGAGGCGGACGAGCTGCACTATAACCTCCATGTGCTATTGCGGTTCGAACTGGAACGCGCGTTGATCCGTGATGAATTGCAGGTTTCAGATCTGGAGGCGGCGTGGAATGACGCCTTCAAACGGGATTTTGGTGTGGAAGTTCCGGATGCCGCGCAAGGTGTGTTGCAAGATGTGCACTGGGCTGTGGGGTTGTTCGGGTATTTCCCGACGTATTCACTTGGCAATATCTATGCGGGCGAGCTGTTTGCCCAAATGCAGGACGTTATGCCAACGCTGGACGCGGATTTTGCGAAGGGCGATACATCTAATGCGCTGGCATGGCTGGGCGAAAACGTACACCAAAAGGCGCATTTGTCAGCGCCGGAGCAAATCATCGCGGATGCGGTTGGGCACGCGCCGACGGAAAAACCGTTGCTGTCCTATCTGGAGCGGAAGTTTACAGACCTTTACGATCTTTGATGAATCGGTGTAGACACCCCTATGACCAAAGTTTTTGACATGGATGACCACACTCGCTTGCCATGGCGGTTCCACGCCGAGGCGTTGAGGCTGGCTGCTGACGCCTAAGCTGCGCGCGCCCTGTCACCGAAATACAATTCACACTTACGCGGGAGAAAACCAATGACCGCCAAAACGCTATACGACAAAATCTGGGATGCCCATGTGATCAGCGAAGACGCTGACGGCACGTCTCTTCTATATATCGACCGCCATCTGGTACACGAAGTTACCAGCCCACAGGCTTTTGAAGGCCTTCGTGCCGCTGGCCGTAAGGTGCACGCACCGGACAAAACGATCGCGGTGCCGGATCATAACGTGCCAACGACGCTGGACCGTGTAGATGGTGTCGTGAAGAACGAGGAATCTCGCATTCAGCTAGACGCGCTCGACAAGAACGCTAAGGAATTCGGGTTGCATTACTATCCGGTGAACGATGTGCGCCAAGGTGTTGTGCATATTATCGGGCCAGAGCAAGGCTGGACTTTGCCCGGCATGACCATCGTTTGCGGTGATAGCCACACGGCGACGCACGGGGCGTTTGGCTCGCTTGCGCATGGTATCGGAACGTCTGAAGTAGAGCATGTTCTCGCCACCCAAACGCTTATCCAGGCCAAGTCGAAAAACATGAAGGTCGAGATTACAGGCAAGCTGCCAGCGGGTGTGACCGCCAAAGACATCACCATGACGGTGATTGGTCTTACAGGTACTGCTGGCGGTACGGGCTATGTGATCGAATATTGCGGCGAAGCGATCCGTGATCTTTCCATGGAAGGGCGTATGACCGTCTGTAACATGGCAATCGAGGGCGGCGCGCGCGCTGGCCTGATCGCGCCGGATGAAAAAACCTTTGAATACGTGAAGGGCCGCCCACACGCGCCAAAAGGCGGGCAGTGGGAAATGGCGATGGAGAGCTGGAAAAACTTGTTCTCTGATGAAGGCGCGCATTTCGACAAGGTCCTGACGATCAAAGCCGAAGACATCGCGCCTGCGGTGACGTGGGGCACCTCGCCCGAGGATGTTTTGCCAATCACAGGCACCGTGCCTAGCCCTGAAGACTTTGAGGGTGGCAAGGTTGATGCTGTTAAGCGTTCGCTTGAATATATGGGCCTGACGGCCGGTATGAAGTTAACAGATATCGAGATCGACACTGTGTTTGTCGGCTCGTGCACCAATGGCCGGATTGAAGATATCCGCGCTGTTGCCGATATTGTTAAAGGCAAGAAAGTCAAGGAAGGTATGCGGGCGATTATCGTTCCGGGCTCCGGTCTGGTTCGTGCGCAGGCAGAAGAAGAAGGCATCGCCGAAATTCTGGAGGATGCAGGTTTCGAGTGGCGTTTGGCGGGATGTTCCATGTGTCTGGCGATGAACCCCGACAAACTGGATGCGGGGGAGCGTTGCGCGGCAACGACCAACCGCAACTTCGAGGGCCGTCAAGGTCGTGGCGGGCGGACGCATCTTGTGTCGCCAGCAATGGCTGCGGCTGCCGCCCTCACTGGTCATTTGACCGATGTTCGTGATTTGTAAGGAGTTCGGAAAATGGAAAAATTTGACAAAGTAACCGGCGTTGCTGCGCCTATGCCTCTGATCAACATCGATACAGACATGATCATTCCGAAGCTGTTCCTGAAGACGATCAAGCGTTCCGGTTTAGGTAAAAACCTGTTTGACGAGATGCGATATAACGAAGATGGAAGTGAAATTCCCGACTTCGTTTTAAACCAGCCTGCCTACCGAAATGCTGAAATTATTGTGGCAGGGGATAACTTTGGCTGCGGTTCTTCGCGTGAACACGCCCCTTGGGCCTTGCTCGATTTCGGAATTCGTGTTGTAATATCCACAAGTTTTGCTGATATCTTTTTTAACAATTGTTTCAAAAATGGAATCCTGCCCATAGTTTTACCGCAGGAGGATGTCGACAAATTGATGGATGATGCTGGCCGTGGAGCTAATGCAATGCTAACAGTTGATCTAGAGAATCAGGTTATTACTGGACCTGACGGTGGTAAGATTGAGTTCACGGTGGACGCGTTCAAGAAGCATTGTTTGCTGAACGGGCTGGATGATATCGGCTTGACCATGCAAAAATCTGATGCAATCGACGCGTTCGAGACGCAGTACGGGGCGGCAGCGCCCTGGGTTTGAAGCAAAGCCTCGTGTAAGCGGGGCATAACATGAATGGGACGGGCGTATATGCGCCTTTTTGGGGCAATATTAAGAGCACTTTGGGTCGTAGTTGTTGCTGCGATCCCATCGCTGTTGCTCCCTTCTGCATCGCAAGGCGCATTGGAATTTGCGCTTATCATTGGCGCGATTGTCGGTATGTTTACGTTCTTTGAATACGGCTCTACTGCGCCGGGTTTTGTCGATTTCCGGTACGCGCCACCCTATAACCGCTTCAGGGCGTTTACGATTGCGATGCAGGTCGTGATGATTACGCTGGTCTGTCGAGCGGTTGAGTTGGGGTTAAGTGACTCGGCTCTGGTCGATTGGGCGCAACAAGCGGTACAGATTCTCGATTTCAAATACAGTCCGGTATCAATGGCGATTGATAATATCCTTACGGATTCCCACTTTTCCGACACTTCTGCGATTTTGCTGGTTTACAGCGTTACAACCAGCTTCGTTGTGGGGGTTGGCATGACGCTGGCTCTTTCGCTGTTGTTGTGGCTATTCGCATGGCCGCGCGACCGGGAGAATTTTAACCTTTGGGCGAACCTGCCAACATTCCAACCATCCGACGATGTTGCGATTCACAAACGACTGCGCCGCGACGCCTATTTCAATATCGTTCTCGGGGTCGCGTTAATCTATGCTTTACCATTTATCCCTAAATATGGATTTGATTGGTTCACTGTCGATATATTCGAGAATAATCAGGTAATGTTATGGGCTACGACATTGTGGGTGTTCATCTCAACCAGCCTTTTTGCACGCGCCTTGGCTATGCTGAAAATCGCGCAAATATTAAGGCGTGCGCAAGGGTAGGCAGAACCTGCCGAATTCTCGGAACTCTGCTTGTTTTACTTTTTTCGACAACCATTAGCACCGCCGAAACGGTGCGTGTTGCGACGTTTAATGTATCATTGGGGCGTCGTGGGCCAGGGGTGCTGTTGAAGGGCATAATGTCTGACAAGGATGCGCAGGTGTTAGCTGTCGCCGCTATTATTCAGCGTGTCAGACCGGATATTTTGCTTTTGAACGAGTTTGATGGCGATTTCACCAATCTCGCCTTGGGCGCATTTCGTGGCGTGCTGAATAGTGGCGAGGGCGCGATTTCCTATCCGTACTTCTATGCCCCGATGGGAAATGAGGGGGTGCGATCAGGGCTGGACCTTGATGGGGATGGTTCACCGGATGAGTGGGCGGATGCCTTCGGTTTCGGGCGCTTTCCGGGTAGCGAAGGGATGGTGCTATTGTCTCGGTTTCCGGTTGATACGCAGGCGGCGCGTCAATTTTCGTTGCTGAAATGGGCGGATTTGCCGGATGCGGTCTTGCCGGTGACTGCTGATGGTGAGGCGTATTTTTCCAAAGATATGGTGTCCGCGTTTCGGATGTCGTCCAAATCACACTGGGATGTTCCCGTGGTTTTGCCCAGCGGGCAGAGGGTAAACATTCTGGCCTCGCATCCGACTCCGCCGGTTTTTGACGGGGTCGAGAATGTGAACGGGTTGCGCAATGATGCCGAAATTGCCTTTTGGGTTTCGTATCTAAACGGTTCGGAATTCGCGGATGATACAGGAAAAGAGGCGGCCTTTAGTGCAACCGGTTTTGTGCTTCTAGGTGATCTGAATAACGATCCCATTGACGGAGAGGGTCGCAAGGGTGGCATTCATGCTTTGTTAACCCACCCGCTGGTATCGGACCCGATGCAGGGTTCAAAGGGGGCAGAGGTGGCCGCGCGTCGTTATGGCCAAGCGAACGAGGTGCATCGCGGGAACCCCGCACAGGACACCGTCGAATGGGACGCAGACATTGGCAACATGCGGGTCGATTATGCGCTGCCATCCGCCAGTTTGGCCGTGAGGGACAGCGGCGTTTTCTGGCCTGCGCCAGATGCACCAGACGGGCATATGATTGCGGAAGGACGGGACGGTGCGTCAAACCACCGGATGGTTTGGGTGGATTTGATGATCGATTAATGCGGTGGGCAGGGCCTTAGGCCGTCGTCCGTAAGCAGAGATTGGTTTGCGTCCTCGACAACGAGGCAGGATAAAAACCGACCGAACACCGCGCCTGTGTCGATGGCGATCCGGTTGCCGTGGTTCTCGACTTGCTTC
>DFBD01000251.1:0-1882 GCA_002367255.1 Rhodobacterales bacterium UBA3089
TTGATCGTCAGCTTGGGGGGCGCGCCCAGACCGTTGCGGATGTCGTTATGCCTCTGCCCCAATAGCTGCAAATCGAGCGTTAGGATTAACGCGGAGCACCCCGCCGCCTTCGCGCGATCAATCAAGTCGTTGATATAGTCCCGGTCCCGCATCACATAAAGCTGAAACCAGAAGGGTTTGGTCGTCGCGGCCTTCACGTCCTCGATCGAACAAATCGACATGGTGGAAAGAATGAATGGAACGCCGAATTCCTCGGCCGCCCTCGCCGCCTTTATCTCGCCATTCGCCGATTGCATACCGCACAGCCCGACAGGGGCCAGCGCCACGGGCATCGCTACGTCTTGCCCAACCATCGTGCTGGCGGTCGAACGCTCCGACATGTCCACCGCAACCTTCTGGCGCAGGTGGATATCCTGAAAATCCGAGGTGTTCGCTCGGAACGTCTGTTCTGTCCACGAACCGCTCTCGGCGTATTCGTAAAACATCTTCGGCACACGGCGTTTTGCCAGTTTTTTCAGGTCTTCGATGGAGGTGATAATCGGCATGACGTGTCCCTGGAAGCTAGAATTGGTCGATTTTTATTACCAATAACAACTAAGTCGCCCTGACTAAAGCTATTTCTGGCTGTTGCGTGTGGATTGTCATTGCGCAAGGCGGGTGGTATCCCGTCCACATTCGTTGCCTTATTGGGAAGACCCGCCGTGAACATCGTATACCTTGGCTTGCTAGGCAGCCTCGCCGCCGGATTAATGACAGGCGTTGGTGCAATCCCGGTGCTGTTCAGCAAAGATATATCGGTAAAATGGAACAACTCGCTACTGGGATTTGCAGCGGGGGTTATGCTGTCAGCATCCTTCTTCTCGCTAATCGTTCCGGCACTTGATGCTGCAACCGAGCGATACGGAAGCGAGGTCATTGCGGCCACCATCGTCGTTGCGGGCATCCTGCTTGGCGCATTGATCGTAGCTGGCATGAACGAGGCCCTTCCGCACATCCACTTCGTTGAAGGCCCCGAGGGGGTTGCTAAAACCAGCTTATCGAAAATCTGGCTGTTTATCATCGCGATCACCATTCACAACTTTCCCGAAGGCATGGCCGTGGGCATCGGCTTTGGCGGCGGGGATGTTTCAAACGGTACTACGCTGGCCATCGGTATCGGGCTGCAAAACGCGCCCGAAGGGCTGGCCGTTGCGGTTGCGTTGCGCGGGCTTGGATATGGCAAGTGGTACGCGTTCCTTGTGGCGCTGGCGACTGGCCTTGTCGAACCCGTCGGCGGGGTGCTTGGGGCAGCGATTATCGCGTTCTCAGAACCGTTTTTGCCGTGGGGTCTGGCCTTTGCAGCGGGGGCGATGATCTATATCATCAGCCACGAAATCATCCCCGAGACCCACCGCCACGGCCACCAAAACGCCGCAACAACGGGCCTGTTGATCGGGTTGGTGTTTATGTTGTTCCTTGATGTAACTTTGGGGTAAGAAATGTTTAATCTAAGTGAAGTTGATACAATTGTCTGGGATTTTGACGGGGTTCTGAACCGGAATTACGTCGATGGGAAATACATCTGGACTTCCAATTTCGAAGACGAGTTCGGCCATTCTATCGAGACTTTCAACGAAATAGTATTCAACGACAAGTTTTCCGAAATTCTAACCGGTGAAATGAGCCTTATCGATGCAGTTTCCGATTGGGCCGGCACCGTTGGCTATCATGGCGATCTTATGAACCTGATCGAATACTGGTTTCAGAATGATTACAATCTGGACGAACGGGTCATGGGCTGGCTGGCCGCCTCCAAACGCTCCAACCTCCGCAATGTCATGGGCATGAATAACGAGGCCATGCGCACCCAGTTCATCGCCGAGGATCTGGGCTTCGCCAACCG
>DFBD01000251.1:1903-2906 GCA_002367255.1 Rhodobacterales bacterium UBA3089
TCCGACGAGTTGTCCGTGGAGCCGGACGAGATGATGCTGATCGATGATTCCGCCGAAAACATCGAAGCCGCCGACGCTTGCGGCTGGCAGGTCCATTGGTTTGACGGGCAGGATTACGCAGGGCTTGAAGCGAAGTTGTTAGAGGTCGGCGCTTTGGGGTGATGTCGGAGCGGTGGGTGGATCACCCACCCTACGGGAGCGATTTTCGGTATCGCAGCATTGCAACTTGGACGCCGTTCCATGTGATTTCGGCCTCGGAATCTTTGATGAAACCTCGATTTGTAAGAACGGCGCTGGATGCTGGATTGGTCGCAAGACACGAACCGTAGAGCCTTCCCAAACCATAGTCGCTCCGCGCCATGCCTTCAATTAACCCGACCGCAAGACGCGCGATACCGCGCCCGGTTTCGGTTTGTGCGATACGGTATCCGACATCTGCCGACGCAAAGTTTTCGCGTTGAATGTTCGACAGGTTGATACGCCCGACAATCCGACTGCTCTCACCCAGTATCAGATGCATATACGCTGTTTCGATCTTCGCTTCGTTAACCAAACTTTCGTTAGTTTTCCGCAACGTTTCACGCGAAAAATACCCGTCTGGGCGTGGTGGCACCCACTGTTCGAACCAAGCGCGGTTTTCCAGTTCGAAATTTAAGACAGCATCGGTATCTTCAACCCGCAACAATCGCACGGAAACAAATTTAACTTCCCGTAGGGTGGGTGATTCACCCACCACTACCCCCGATGCGCCCCGTCCGCCAAAGTCTTAACAAACGCCAACACATCCGCCGTCGGTTTCCCGTCCGCGATCTGCTTCACAATCGCCGTGCCCACAACTGCACCGTCCGCAATTCCGGCAATCGCCTCGGCCGTTTCGGGTGTGTTAATCCCGAAGCCCACGCAAACCGGAAGGTCGGTGCTGGCCTTGATGCGGGCAACCTCGGGGGCGACGACGCTGGCATCGGCGCTCGCGGCACCCGTCGTGCCGTTAACCGAAACGTAA
>DFBD01000047.1:0-590 GCA_002367255.1 Rhodobacterales bacterium UBA3089
CGGAACCCGCCAGAGATGTGGCCGATCTTGGCGGTCACAACCTCACCAGAAACTTTCATACGTGCCAGCCCCTCGCCCGGCTTCCAATCCGAAGACACCCGATGACTGGTTCCGTCAGCGAATTCCACAGTCGAACCATCACGGTCTGCCGCAACCTTCACCGCCAAATCAGCACCCCCCAGCGAGATAACGAAATCCGTACCGACCTCGCGTTCGTGGTTATCCATCCGGCCAGACACGCGCGCAGCGCGGATTTCAGAAACACGGTGCATTGCGGACGCCCCCGCCGCCAATTGTTTGAGGATGTCCTCGGACAGCGTAGCCCCCTCGAAACCCTCGGGGTATTCTTCCTCGATAAACGCGGTGGAGATGTTGCCGCTTATGAAACGGTCATGATCCATCACTGCGGAAAGGAACGGCAGATTGTGACCAATGCCTTCCAGCTCGAATTCATCCAAAGCCTGCCGCATTTCCGCAATCGCGGTGGCACGGTCCGGTGCCCATGTGCACAGCTTGGCAATCATGGGGTCGTAGTACATGGAAATCTCGCCACCCTCGTAAACGCCCGTGTCATTTCGCACGGCGCGGGT
>DFBD01000047.1:644-8779 GCA_002367255.1 Rhodobacterales bacterium UBA3089
GAAGTTGCGATACGGGTCTTCGGCGTAAAGGCGGCTTTCGATGGACCAGCCGTTGATGCCGATATCGGATTGTTGCATCGAGAGTTTCTCGCCGTAAGCCACGCGGATCATCTGTTCCACGAGATCAATTCCGGTAATCAACTCGGTTACGGGATGTTCCACCTGAAGGCGCGTGTTCATTTCAAGGAAGTAGAAATTCTGTTCGGAATCCACGATGAATTCCACCGTCCCTGCGCTGCAATAATCAACGGCCTGCGCTAGCGCCACAGACTGCTTGCCCATCGCTGCGCGGGTCTTTTCGTCAAGGAACGGCGACGGGGCCTCTTCGATCACCTTTTGCTGACGGCGCTGGATGGAGCATTCCCGTTCATTCAGATAAATGCAATTACCATGCTTGTCGCCGAGCACCTGAATTTCGATATGGCGAGGTTGCGTGATAAACTTTTCGATGAAAATCCGGTCGTCGCCAAAGGACGCGGCGGCCTCGTTTTTTGAGGACTGAAACCCTTCGCGGGCCTCGTCGTCATTCCACGCGATACGCATCCCCTTGCCGCCACCACCAGCCGAGGCCTTAATCATCACCGGATAGCCAACCTGATTGGAAATCTTGACGGCTTCCTCCGCATCTTCGATCAAACCCATGTAGCCCGGAACGGTGCTAACACCGGATTCTTGCGCCAGTTTCTTCGAGGTGATCTTGTCGCCCATCGCCTCAATCGCGCCAACAGGTGGGCCGATAAAGGCAACGCCAGCGGCCTCAAGCGCTTCGGCAAACTTGGGGTTTTCGGATAGGAAGCCATAGCCCGGATGCACAGCCTCCGCGCCTGTTTGTTTGATGGCATCCATAATCTTGTCGATGATGATATACGACTGATTGGCAGGCGGAGGGCCGATATGCACCGCCTCGTCCGCCATAGAAACATGCAACGCATTTTTATCAGCGTCGGAATATACCGCCACCGTTTTAATGCCCATCAGTTTGGCGGTTTTAATTACACGACAGGCGATCTCGCCACGGTTTGCAATCAGGATTTTCTTGAACATGGTTTTCCCCGCCTATGCGTTAGACAAACAAAAAAGGACACCGCCCGCAGGCAGCATCCCTTTGAAAATTTCAGAACCGCGCGATTGCGCAGAATTAGGTGTATTAGTTACAGATGTAGCCCGTATCACAGGCATAGGCAGCGCCTGCACCAACGATTGCACCTGTGACAGGATCGCCGCCAACCAGTGCCGCGCCTGCAGCGCCGACACCGGCGCCAAGGCCAAGTGTTTCGCCAAGTGTGTCGCATCCTGCAAGCACAACGGCTGCCAGTGCGAGAGCAATGAATTTCTTATGCATTTTTCTTCTCCTGTGCTTCGTGGCCGGCGATATTTCCCGTCCGATACAAACATATCGTAGCCGCAAATATCACACACCGCTACATGTAGTTTTGCGCAAGCGGTTTTCCACCTATCGAGAAACATCAAACGTCTGCCTCCAGATCGATTTGCGGAAAGTTCTTGCGCACAGCGTTCATATCCAACTTCAGCATCGCCTCGTAACTTGCGTTATCAAACGGGTCCTCTCCGGCGATCACCTCGCGGTCAAACAACCAATTGATACGTCCGGCATCTAGATTGCCGCGCTCAAAGGGCTCATCGCCAAAGTGCTGCCACAACGCCGTCAAAAACAGCTCGTCAGCCTTGCGATCATGCGCACGCCGGTCGCGAAACCGTTCGCGTGCCACCAGTGGCGTAACACCCTTGGTAGCAGGCCGACGAATGGTAAACTGCGCATCCGACCCGGGCATACGCCCCGGAAAACCACGATGTTTAAGCATGTAAAGTTGTGCCATTACGCCTCACAAAGGAATGTTGTCGTGCTTCTTCCACGGATTGCTAAGCTGCTTGTTTCGCAGGCTGGCAAAGGCGCGGGCGACGCGGACGCGGGTGTTGCGGGGCATTATAACCTCGTCAATGAATCCACGCTCCGCAGCGACAAACGGATTGGCGAAGCGATCCTCGTAGTCTTTGGTGTGGGCGGCGATTTTATCGTCGTTGCCAAGGTCCGAACGATGGATAATCTCGGTTGCGCCTTTCGCCCCCATCACCGCAATTTCCGCTGTGGGCCACGCATAGTTGAAATCACCGCGCAGGTGTTTAGAGGCCATCACGTCATACGCCCCCCCGTAAGCCTTGCGAGTAATCACGGTCACCTTGGGAACGGTTGCCTCGCCATATGCGAACAACAATTTCGCGCCATGCTTGATAACGCCGCCGTATTCCTGCGACGTCCCCGGCAGGAACCCCGGCACATCGACCAAGGTCAGGATCGGTATTTCGAACGCATCACAAAAGCGCACGAACCTTGCTGCCTTGCGGCTGGCGTCAATGTCCAGACATCCAGCAAGCACCATCGGCTGGTTGGCGACAACACCAACGGTAGACCCTTCAAGCCGGATAAACCCTGTCAGAATGTTCTTGGCAAAATCCTTCTGAATTTCGAAGAAGTCCCCTTCATCCGCCAGCTTACGCACCAGTTCGTGCATGTCATATGGCGCGTTGGTATTGTCGGGAATCAGCGTATCAAGGCTGTTTTCAATCCGGGAGTGGCTGTCAAAATATGGCCGTACCGGTGGCTTCTCACGGTTGTTCAGCGGAAGCATATCAACCAAACGGCGAACCTCGAACAGGGCCTCCATATCGTTCTCATATGCACCATCCGCTACAGAGGACTTGGAGGCATGTGTCCGTGCGCCACCCAGCTCCTCGGCTGTAACGATCTCGTTGGTGACAGTTTTCACTACGTCAGGGCCGGTAACGAACATGTAAGAGCTGTCCTTCACCATGAAGATGAAATCAGTCATCGCAGGCGAATACACCGCGCCCCCCGCGCAAGGCCCCATGATCACGCTAATCTGTGGCACCACCCCCGAGGCCAGCACGTTCTTCTGAAACACATCCGCATAACCACCCAGTGCCGCGACACCTTCTTGAATGCGCGCTCCGCCGGAATCGTTCAGACCAATCACCGGCGCACCATTCTTGATAGCCATATCCATGATCTTGCAGATTTTCGCAGCATGTGTTTCGGAAAGCGAGCCACCCAGCACCGTGAAGTCCTGACTATACAGATAGACCATCCGGCCGTTGATCGTACCCCATCCGGTGATTACTCCGTCACCGGGGTACTTTTGCGTCTCCATCCCGAAGTCCACACAACGGTGAGCGACGAACATGTCAAATTCCTCAAAGCTACCCTCGTCCAGCAGCACCTCGATCCGCTCCCGCGCGGTTAGCTTGCCTTTAGAGTGTTGCGCATCTATGCGCCGCTGCCCACCACCAAGCCGCGCCTGATCGCGCCGCGCTTCGAGTTGTTCGAGAATATCTTGCATGCATTTGCCTCCCAGAAGTTTGCGCCAACCTAAGAGGTCCTGCCGCAAATATGAAGCGCTGTTTGGTTAATTTGCAAAACCTGTTGCAAATATCGCCTGCAAATTGCAAACTTGCAAAATTATGACCATAAAAAAGAAACTATACGCAGGCGCGATATTGCGCGAGACTCGGCTGAAGCTTGGCTTCACCCAAAAGGATTTTGCAAATTCTTTAGGGGTGTCTGTGTCGTACTTGAACCAAATGGAAAATAACAACCGACCCATTTCCGCAACAGTCGTTCTGGCTTTGGCACAAGAATTTGGCTTCGATGTTACACAGTTAGCTGCCAACGATAGC
Organism: Rhodobacterales bacterium UBA3089; assembly: GCA_002367255.1. Classification (GTDB taxonomy): domain Bacteria; phylum Pseudomonadota; class Alphaproteobacteria; order Rhodobacterales; family Rhodobacteraceae; genus NORP23. Next base: position 4,359 of record DFBD01000047.1, read on the forward strand.
GAACGCATTGTCGCTGATATGCGTGAGGCGTTAGCTGATCCGGTATTTGGTGAAGACACGCCACCGATGGCGGATTTGCAATTGATTACATCGAACGCCCCTTCGCTGGCGCGTGCATTTTTGACGCTGCACAGGGCACACAGACAAAATCAGGATCGCCTTGCCACGCTGAATGAAGCATTGGGCCGCGAGGACATCGGCATCGCCCCCCTGCCATGGGAGGAAGTGCGAGACTTTTTCCATTACTGCGACAACTATATCGATGCGATTGATCGCGCCGCAGAACACTTCCACGCGGATGCGAAGCTGTATATGCCGGACAAAATTGACATTTTGCGAAACTGGCTGGCAAGCAAACATCGGGTGGAGCTGGTGATTTCGATGGATACAACAATCCGGCGATATGACACGGGGACGCGGAGGTTAACCATTTCGGCGCAGGCACCACTCGCAACGCAGGTATTCCAGATCACACACCAGATAGCGCTTCTGGAGTATAACGAGCTGTTGGAAGCCACGCTGGACTTTGCCCGCTTTGGCACAGACGAAGCCCGCGCGATTTGCAAAATAGGTTTGGCGAACTACTTTGCTGGTGCCGCAATACTGCCTTACGAGGCATTTCTGAGCGCGGCCACCGAATGCCGTCACGATCTGGAGGTGCTGGCCCTCCGGTTCTCGGCCAGTATCGAGCAGGTTGCGCACCGCCTGTCCACTATGCAACGCACCGGATCAAAAGGCATCCCGTTCTTTTTCGTTCGCGTGGATCAAGCCGGTACAATCACCAAAAGGCATTCAGCAACACAACTTCAATTTGCCCGGTTTGGCGGTGCTTGCCCATTGTGGAATGTGCATCGCGCATTTGAAACGCCCGGGCAAATTTTGCGCCAGCTCGCTCAGACACCTGACGGGATACGGTATTTATGTCTGGCGTTGGATATTTCCAAAAGAGGTGGCTCGTTCCGCGCGCCGATTCAACGGTTTGCGATCGGCCTGGGATGCGAAGTCACGCATGCAGGCGCAATGGTCTATGCTGATAATATGGAAATTCAGAGTGATGAGACATTCGAGCCAATCGGGATTTCCTGCCGGATTTGTCCAAGGGTCAATTGCCACCAACGAGCCGTCCCACCGCTTGAACGTAGCTTGAATATAGATCCCAACATGCGGAGAATACTGCCGTACAGCATTGAATAATAACGGTTGTTTCGAGGTTTCGTTAAACTATTAAACCGGTTTAATGATTTAAGATTCGCCCTTGAATAAAATTATTTTACCATTTGATAAAATTTTTGCCCTGTGCAATGATACCCTCAAAGCTATTCAACAGGAGGGCGAGAATGCCAAACGACATGCAAACATCCGGGATAGCGGACCACCGCCTAAGCCCGCCAGATTATGCCGATAACTTCAGTGACCTACACGCTCCGCTGTCAGATCACGAAGCACTGGTTGCCGCCGACCGTTGCTATTTCTGCCACGACGCGCCCTGCATGGACGCCTGCCCTACCACAATCGATATTCCGCTCTTCATCCGGCAGATATCGACCGGAACGGCAGATGCGGCGGCCAATACGATCTTCTCGCAAAACATCCTCGGTGGCATGTGTGCCCGTGTTTGCCCGACGGAAACGCTGTGCGAAGAGGTCTGTGTTCGCGAAACAGCCGAAGGCAAACCGGTTTTGATCGGCCAATTACAACGCTATGCCACCGACGGGATGATGGCCAAAGCCCACCCGTTCACCCGCGCGGCGGACACTGGCAATAAAATCGCTGTCGTTGGCGCTGGACCTGCCGGTCTGGCCTGCGCACATCGTCTTTCTATGAACGGCCACGCGGTTACGGTTTTCGATGCCCGCGCCAAAGGTGGCGGCCTGAATGAATTCGGGATTGCAGCGTATAAATCGGTAGGCGGCTTTGCCCAGACCGAAGTCGAGTGGCTTTTGTCCATTGGCGGGATCGCGGTGAAATACGACTCTCCGCTTGGTAACGGCCTGTCAATTGACAATCTGAAAGCGGATTACGACGCGGTATTCCTCGGGATTGGCCTTGGCGGCGTGAACGCGCTTCGAGCTGAGGGTGAAGATAAAGACAACGTCGTTGATGCCGTCGATTTCATCGAAGGTTTGCGTCAGGCTTCCGATATGGGCACTGTCCCTGTTGGCCGTCACGTTGTGGTTATTGGCGGTGGCATGACAGCCGTGGATGCTGCGGTGCAATCCAAACTGCTGGGTGCTGACGAGGTGACGATGGTGTATCGCCGTGGCAAGGAACGGATGAGCGCCTCGGAATTTGAACAGGAACTGGCGACCAGCAAGGGTGTGCGGCTAATCTATAACGCCGCCCCCATGCGCGTCACCGGAAACGGCGCGGCGCAGGCAGTTGAATTTGCCTATACGCACGACGTGAACGGCAAGCTGGAAAACACTGGCGAGACGTTTACAATAGTTGCCGATCAGGTATTCAAAGCCATTGGTCAGACACTCGACGGTGCGCCGGACGGGTTGGCGCTCGACGGTGGTAAAATCAAGGTTAACGAGGTTGGACAAACGTCTGACCCTGCCATCTGGGCGGGTGGCGATTGTGCGTCCGGCGGCGATGACCTGACCGTCACGGCCGTGGCCGAGGGGCGCGATGCGGCAGAGGCTATTAACAACAAACTAACGGCGGAGGGCTAAATCATGGCTGATCTGACAAGCAATTTCATTGGTATAAAATCCCCCAACCCGTTCTGGCTGGCATCTGCCCCGCCCACCGACAAAGAATACAACGTCCGCCGTGCTTTCGAGGCCGGCTGGGGCGGTGTCGTCTGGAAAACGCTGGGCGAGGAAGGCCCCCCCATCGTTAACGTAAACGGCCCTCGCTACGGCGGTATTTACGGCGGCGATCGACGCTTGATCGGGTTGAACAACCTTGAGCTGATCACAGATCGTCCATTGCAACAAAACCTACAGGAAATCAAAGCTGTAAAACGGGATTACCCGGATCGCGCAATGATTGTTTCCCTTATGGTGCCGTGCGAAGAAGACGCATGGAAAACCATCCTCCCCGTTGTTGAGGAAACAGGCGCTGACGGGATAGAGCTAAACTTTGGTTGCCCACACGGCATGGCTGAACGCGGCATGGGGGCCGCTGTTGGTCAGGTTCCCGAATACATCGAAATGGTTACCCGCTGGTGCAAGCAATACACGCGCATGCCGGTAATCGTAAAACTGACGCCCAACATCACCGACATCCGCAAACCAGCCGAGGCCGCACATCGTGGCGGGGCCGATGCGGTTAGTTTGATCAACACGATCAACTCGATCACTTCGGTCAATCTGGACACCTTCGCGCCGGAACCTACGATTGACGGTTGGGGCGCCCATGGCGGTTATTGTGGTCCTGCGGTGAAACCGATTGCCTTAAACATGGTGGCCGAGATTGCCCGTAGTGCAGAAACTGCCAACCTGCCGATCTCCGGCATTGGCGGCGTCAGCAACTGGCGTGATGCGGCGGAATTCATGGCGCTTGGCGCAGGCAACGTGCAGGTTTGCACAGCAGCAATGACCTACGGCTTCAAAGTCGTGCAAGAGATGATCTCGGGTCTATCGCAGTATATGGACGAACGCGGGATCACCTCGACTTCAGAAATCGTGGGGCGGGCTGTTCCGAATGCCAAAGACTGGCAGGACCTGAACCTGAACTACATTGCGAAAGCCAAGATTGATCAGGATCTGTGTATCGCTTGCGGTCGTTGTTTCGCAGCCTGCGAGGATACCTCGCACCAAGCGATCACCATGTCCGATGACCGTGTGTTCGAGGTCCAAAACGACGAATGCGTCGCTTGCAACCTGTGCGCTCTTGTCTGCCCCGTCGAGAATTGCATTTCGATGGAGGCCCAAGCGGCTGGCACGGTGGATGAACGCACCGGCAAGGTTATTCCCGAGGAATACGCCAACTGGACGACCCACCCGAACAACCCGACAGGCGCGATGTGTAATGTTATGCCTGAGGATGGTTGAAAAACGCGCCCTCGCACGAAACGCGGGGGCACTTTACTTCAAGCGTAAGCCCTTTAATAATATAACCATTTTAAAACACGCTGACACAGCAACATCAGATATCGAGTCGCTACCATCTCATACGCACTCAAATTTTCAGATAAAATTGAACTTGATTCCATCGTATGGATTCAATCCCTTCACGAATCTGAACAAGGACCATCGCAAAGAATAAAAGAGGACCTTGCGGCCATTTCTACCCATGGTGGGCGCGATTTTGATGAGATAAATGTGTCAACAACAAACGAGTTACTCAAAACGCTTAGTGACATTGAAGTATTAGCTAAGGAAGGCCTTCGCCCAATCTTGCATTTTGATATGCACGGCTCCAAAGAAAAGGGACTACTAATGGCCCCGAATGGAGAATACGTTCCATGGGAT
>DFBD01000116.1 GCA_002367255.1 Rhodobacterales bacterium UBA3089
GGCTGCAATCAGGCGTTTTGTGCAGTGGTGTCTACAATTGCCAGTGCTGGTGATGCGATTATTTTGCCGACGCCGTGGTATTTTAACCATAAAATGTGGTTGGACACGGCAGGTATCGAGGCGCGACCTTTACCTTGTGGTGATGGAATGCTGCCCGATCCCGAGGCAGCACGGGCATTGATTGATGACAGCGTGAAAGCGCTTGTCCTTGTGACACCGAATAACCCCACCGGTGCAGAGTATCCCAAGGGGCTGCTGGACGCATTTATGGAGATCGCCAAAGAACATGGGTTGGCCCTGATCGTGGACGAGACCTATCGTGACTTCCACAGCCAAACGGGTGCGCCACATGACTTGTTTGTAGCAAACGACTGGCCGGATAATCTGATCCACCTTTATTCGTTCTCGAAAGTGTTCCGCCTGACAGGGCACCGCGTTGGGGCGATGGTAACTTCAACGGCGCGTCTGGCTGAGGTTGAGAAATTCCTCGACTCGGTTGCCATTTGCCCCAACCAAATCGCCCAGAAGGCAGCACTTTACGGGTTGCAGAACCTATCGAAATGGGTGGCCGAACAGCGGGATGAAATCCTTAACCGCCGTGCAATTTGCGAAGAAGGTTTCGCGAACCTTGAGGGGTGGAAGCTGTTGGGCAGCGGGGCATATTTCGCCTATGTCGAACACCCGTTTGACCTTCCGTCGGATGAAATCGCCAAAATGTTGGTTCAGCAGCAGTCTTTGCTGATCTTGCCTGGCACGATGTTTCAACCAACAGGCATGGACGGAAAGGCCGAAAAACAATTGCGAATTGCCTTCGCCAATGCCGATAAAGACGGATTAAACGAAATGTTTAAGCGCTTGAAGGCATTTAGCCCATAGCGGCCTTGTATCCGCCCCCCACACAGCCTAAAAGTTTCCGACGAATTCAACGAGCCTACAAGGATATATATAATGTCAGCAGTTAAACGATCAAAGATATCCAAGTTTTTCTTTTTCTTTGTGCTGATGTTGGCCGTGCTGGCAATGGTCGGGTTTGGTCTGGGGGGCATTTTTTCGCCCTCTATTTCAGCTAGTGTGGCGACCGTGGGTAAGGTTGATGTTTCGGCAGATGATTATTTCCGCAACATCCAGAATGAAATCTCGACGGTATCTCAACAATTCGGCACGCAGCTAACCATTGAACAGGCTTTGTTGTTTGGGCTTGATCGTCGTGTGTTGCAAGGGCTGGTGACACAGGCGGCCTATGAAAACGAGGCCCTGCGTCTCGGGGTTTCGGTCGGGGATGAAACGGTTAAGGATGCATTGTTGTCCAACCCCGGGTTTCAGGGTCTGACGGGCACGTTTGATGAAGATGTTTACAAAGATTCGCTTCGTCGTTCCGGCATGACCCCAACAGAATACGAGGCGCTGGTTCGCTCGGATGCTTCGCAAATGTTAATTCAGGCGGCTGTGTCCGCTGGCGTTAATTTGCCAGACGAGGCTACACTGGCGATCATGAAGTATATCGGCGAGAGCCGCGGGTTCACCTATGCCCGCGTTGGAGCCAACAATATCGCAGGCTCTGTCCCTGCCCCGACAGATGCCGAATTAAACGCTTATTATGTGGCTAACCCTGACGCATTCACGCAACCGCTGACCCGCCAGATAACATATGTTAGCCTGACACCGGAGATGGTTGCCCAAACATTGGAGGTTTCCGAGGAACGCGTTGTAGCGCTTTATGAAGAACGTGAGGCCGAATATAATACACCTGCTAAACGCTTCGTTGAACGTATCGTTTTGAGTTCCCAAGCCGAAGCCATAGAGGCCCGTAGCGGTATTGACGCTGGCGATATGACGTTCGAACAACTCGCCGATTCCCGCGGCCTCGCCTTGTCGGACATTGATCTTGGGGACGTAACCGCGCGTGACGTTGGAGCGGCTGTGGCAGAGGTTCTGTTCGCCTCCGAGGAGCCCGGCATTTACGGACCTGTCGATACCAACATCGGCCCGGCCCTGTTCCGCGTAAACGCTGCGATTTCGGCCCTGTCTATCCCGCTTGAAGAGGTTCACGACGAATTGCAACGCGAACTGGCCATCGAGGATGCCGGATTCCGTATTGGCGATGTAGCGAGCGAGGTTATCGACCTTATCGCTGGCGGTGCCTCGCTTGAAGAGGTGGCCGATGAAACCGATATGCAGCTGGATACGATCGATCTGTCCGAGGGCCAAACAGATGGCATTGCGGCCTATGCGACATTCCGCGAAGAGGCGTCGGCCTCCGAGGTTGGCGAAGAACGTGACATCCTTGACTTGGAGGACGGAGGCATCTTTGCCCTGCGCGTTGACGGCATTACCGAAGCGTTTGTGAAGCCGATGGCTGATGTCGCGCAAGCTGTCTTTGACGGGCAGCAAACCGCAAAAACGCACCAGCTAATGCTGGCGCGCGCTGAACAGATTATTAACGCGATTGGGGTTTCCAACGGCGGTTCGCTAAGTGATTTTGGCGGCAGTTTGTTGCTGGAAGATGTAACAGAGGTAACCCGCACATCAACAATTCCCGACTTGCCTCCTTCGATTATCCAGGATGTATTTACACTTGAAGTCGGGGAAGCAATGGTTATCGAAGATGTCTACGGTGCTGTGATTATCGAACTTACGTCCGCTTCCCCGTTTGATCCGGCGAGCGAGGATGCAGCCGCGATTTTGGCGCAGATCGAAGCGCAGCAAACGCAGAAACTCTCGCAGGACTTGTTGGCGTATTTCGGCGCCGCGCTGGTTGATACGGTGCAACCGACTTTTAATCAGGTACGGATTGATTCCCTTCACGACCAGCTAAATTACAGCGCGAACTAATGGCTATCTCGCCGGAATTCAAAGCGTTCGAAAGCGGTTATTCCGAAGGGCAAAATCAGGTTGTCTGGACACGCTTGGTCGCAGATCTTGACACGCCTGTTTCGCTGATCCTGAAGCTGGCGCAAGCAAAAAAAGACAGTTTTGTACTGGAGTCCGTGACTGGTGGCGAGGTGCGTGGGCGTTATTCGATTATCGGCATGAAACCCGATATGATCTGGCGCGCTAATGGCAACACGTCCGAGATCAACCGCTCTGCCCGATTTGACGATACGGCGTTCGAGGCGATGGACACAGACACCCTTAGTGCGCTTCGCCAGATAATTGCGGAAAGCAAGATTGACCTGCCGGACGACCTGCCCCCTATGTCGGCGGGTCTGTTCGGGTATCTGGGTTATGACATGATCCGTCTGGTCGAAAACTTACCAAACATTAACCCTGATCCCATCGGCGCACCTGATGCAATGATGCTGCGCCCGACGGTTACCGTCATTTTGGATGGCGCCAAGGGCGAAGTGACGGTTATAAGCCCGTGCTGGGTAAATGACGGCCAATCGGCGCGTGCCGCCTATGCGCAAGCGGCCGAGCGTGTGATGGAGGCAGTGCGCGATCTTGATCGTGACATCCCGAACGAGACGCGTGATCTGGGCGCAGAACCTTTTAAGTTGGCTCCTATTTCGAACCGCACCAAAGAAGAATACTTCGAGGTGGTTTCGAAGGCCAAAGATTACATCCGTGCCGGAGACATCTTTCAGGTTGTCCCCAGCCAGCGGTGGTCGCAAAAGTTCGACCTGCCACCGTTTGCACTTTATCGCGCACTGCGGCGCACGAATCCTTCACCCTATATGTTCTACTTCAACTTTGGTGATTTTCAGGTGATTGGTGCCAGCCCCGAGATTCTTGTGCAGGTGCAAGGTGAAAAGGTTACGATACGCCCGATTGCAGGAACCCGCCCACGCGGCGCTAACGAGGCTGAAGATCAGGCACTGGAAGCCGATCTTTTGGCCGATCCCAAGGAAATGGCCGAGCATCTGATGCTGCTGGATCTTGGTCGGAACGATGTCGGGCGCGTGGCCAAAATTGGTACGGTGAAACCGACAGAACAATTTATTATCGAGCGTTACAGCCACGTCATGCATATCGTCAGTAATGTCGAAGGCGAGCTGCGGGACGACTATGACGCCCTCGCGGCCCTTCTGGCAGGTTTGCCTGCGGGAACGGTTTCGGGCGCCCCCAAAGTACGTGCCATGGAAATTATTGACGAACTGGAAACCGAGAAACGCGGTATTTACGGCGGCGGTGTCGGGTATTTCTCGGCTGGTGGTGACATGGATATCTGCATCGCACTACGGACTGCCGTGGTGAAGGACGAAACGCTTTATGTGCAAGCTGGCGGCGGCGTTGTTTATGACAGCGACCCCGAGGACGAGTATCAAGAAACCATTAACAAATCCAAAGCTCTAATGATGGCCGCGCAAGACGCGGGCCTATTCGTTAACTTTCGTGGCGGGCAAAGTTAACTTGACCTTAATTTCGCAGGATTGACGCTGACACAGGCGCAATGGCTACAGCCTGTGCCTTTTGGCTTTCTAACCAAAACTTCAAAGCAAACAGCATTTCGGGGGTCGTTTCGGTATAAACAGCAACCGACTTCTGGTCGCCAATTTGCAGCACAATTTTGTCCAGAGCCCGCACAACTGCGATGGTGCCGTTATTGTAGTCTATGGCCCGGGAGATATCTATTGCCGGAACGCCGGATTCCGCCGCCAAAACACTTGCGCGGTTAATCCCCAGGCCATTGACTGTCATGATTGCATGTCCGGTTTGCGAAAGTTTGGCCACCACCGCGCTTATCATCCGGGTGTCCTGATTTACATCCCCTTCGGGGCCATCCATAACACCGATTACGCCATCTGAATTAGCAAAAGCAGCATCGAGAAGTGCGGATGCGTCACTCGGTGTCCCGCCTTTACGAATGGCATTTTCCCCTTCACTTGGAAGCAACAAAACGACTTCGCCGCCTGACGCCCTGTAATTTGCAATAATCTCTTTGGAATCGGGATTACCAGATGCAACTGCCAAAGTTATAGGTGCGGAAAAACCGCTTATAAGTTCTGCCTCCTCGACAGTTGTGGCAAGAAGGATGAACGACATCAAGGGCAGCGCACCGTCATCATCGAACGTGGCAGAATACGCATCAAACGCCGAAGTTTGCGTTTGCACGGCCATTTCTATGCTATCGGCCTGCGTTGGTTCAGTGCCAGCTATCAATGTTTGCCCTGTTAGTTCCAGCCCAGCAGATGATTCCTCCGGCTCCTCGACAATTGCAGGTGCTTCGGTAAGGACCGCAGTTTCCGGGGCTTGTTCTATCGCCTGTGGCTCTGTCGTGGTGTCATTCTGGACAGAGGCTTGCACGATTCCAGAGCCTACGTTCGGGGCTTCGGTCGTTTCTTCGACTGTCACATTTTCTGAAATACCGGCCGACTCGATTTCGGGGGCGGTTGGCGAGACTTTAACCCTGGGCGCGCTGGCACTGTTGCCGATCAAAATATCGCTGCTTGGCATGGATTCGAGCCGTGAAACCGTATTTACAGGTGCGGCAGTCGCGGGCTCTATTGCTGCCACCACTGGTGAAGAACCTCCGAATAACGCAGGCACACTTCCAAGTTGTGCCGGTGATGGCGGGTCCGTGTAGGCGGAAATGCCACTGAATGATTCCTCGATTACAGGTGCGGATTGCGCCGGGGGGCTATCGACCTCGGTTATCATGGCGAGTTCGGGGCCTGTTACCACAATTAATGGAAAAGCCATCGCTAGCCCAATAAAAACAAGGGAAATAAGGGTTAGCCCGGCCAGCACGCCGCGGAAAAAGCCACCTTTTGGCAGAGTATTATTATCGTCCATGGGCATTTTCTCCAAAAAACCAGATCAGACGTTCCAATAATGGTCGATCGTTGGTAAACGACCTTAACCGTGCTACGTACGCACTTCCACCCTAATGTGGAAAGTCGGATTATGAAAGATAAGCGATGTTGTTACTAATCGATAATTACGACAGTTTCACCTATAATCTCGTCCATTACCTGGGTGAGCTGGGTGCGAACGTCGAAGTTAAACGAAATGACGAGATGGATGTGCAGGCGGCGATGGGGATGAACCCCTCGGCGATCATGCTTTCCCCTGGTCCTTGTGACCCCGATCAAGCCGGAATTTGCCTGCCTCTGGTGCAGGCGGCGGCGGAAACCGGAACTCCGTTGATTGGCATTTGTTTAGGGCATCAGACCATTGGTCAGGCTTTTGGTGGCAAAGTTGTTCGCTGCGATGAAATCGTACACGGTAAGATGGGGCAGATACACCACAAGGGTAAAGGTTTGTTCAGGGGCTTGCCCTCGCCTTTTGCGGCCACGCGCTATCATTCATTGATTGTAGAGCGCGAAACCCTGCCGGATTGTCTGGAAATCACGGCGGAACTGGAAGATGGAACGATAATGGGATTGCAACATAAAACCTTGCCGATCCACGGATTGCAGTTCCACCCTGAATCGATTGCGTCCGAACACGGTCACGCTATGCTTAAGAACTTTCTAGATATTGCAGGGGGCGGGAAATGAGCAACCTTAAAGAATTCATCGAAAAAGCGGTAAGCGGTCCCCTTTCCCGTAGCGAAGCCGAGTCGGCGTTCAACGTAATCATGGGCGGCGATGCCACCCCGAGCCAAATCGGTGGCTTCCTGATGACGCTTCGTACACGCGGCGAAAGCGTTGATGAATATTCTGCCGCTGCTGCGGTTATGCGCGCGAAATGTTTGCCTGTGAAAGCACCCGAAGGGGCTATGGATATCGTCGGAACCGGTGGCGATGGTAAAGGAACGCTTAACATTTCCACTGCGACGGCGTTTGTTGTCGCGGGGGCTGGCGTTGTTGTGGCCAAACACGGCAACCGGAACCTGTCATCCAAATCCGGCGCGGCGGATGCTTTGGGCGAGATGGGGATCAACGTAATGGTTGGTGCGGATGTGGTTGAAAAAGGCCTACGAGAGGCTGGTATCGGCTTTATGATGGCCCCCATGCACCACCCTGCTGTGCGGTTTGTAATGCCATCGAGGCAAGAACTCGGGACGCGGACGATCTTCAATATCCTTGGCCCGTTAACTAATCCCGCAGGCGTTAAGAGACAATTAACGGGTGCGTATTCACGTGATGTGATCCGCCCGATGGCCGAAACACTGTTGGCGCTGGGGTCCGAAAAGGCATGGTTGGTGCATGGGTCCGACGGTACGGATGAAATCACGATTTGCGGGGTTAGCTGGGTTTCGGCGTTAGAGGATGGTACGATTCAAGATCGTGAGGTTCACCCCGAAGATGCTGGTCTGCCCGTTCACCCGTTCGAAGATATTATGGGGGGCACGCCTGCTGAAAATGCCGTGGCCTTTCGCGCATTGCTGGCGGGCGAGCAAAACGCCTATCGTGATGCCGTGCTGCTGAACGCAGCTGCGGCACTGGTGATTGCCGGCAAGGCGGACGATCTGAAAACCGGCGTCGAAATGGCGCGCGAGAGCATAGATTCCGGCAAAGCCTTAGCCGCTGTAACCAAACTTGCAAAAATCACATCGGCGGCTAGCGAATGAGCAACGTTCTAGATAAGATTAAGGCGTATAAGCTGGAAGAAGTCGCAGCACGCAAGACCACCCGCCCGATTGCGGAAGTCGAGGCTGCTGCCAAGGTGACCTCGCCGGTTCGCGGGTTTGCCAATGCACTGGGCAAGGCCGCAATGTCAGGCTATGGGCTGATTGCCGAGGTCAAAAAAGCCAGCCCCTCTAAGGGTTTAATCCGTGCTGATTTCAACCCACCCGAATTGGCTAAAGCATATGAGCAAGGCGGCGCGACGTGTCTAAGTGTGCTGACCGATACGCCGTCGTTTCAAGGTGCGGATGAATTTCTTATCGCAGCACGCGCGGCGGTATCCCTGCCGGTTTTGCGTAAAGATTTCATGTATGACACCTACCAAGTGGCCGAGGCCCGCGCGATGGGGGCCGATTGCATCCTGGTTATCATGGCTAGCGTATCGGATGCGCAAGCGGTTGAACTCGAAGATGCCGCGTTCGCATGGGGCATGGATGTGCTGGTAGAAGTGCATAACGTCGAAGAACTTGAACGCGCCAGCATCCTGAAATCCCCCCTTCTCGGGATCAACAATCGCAACCTTAAGACCTTTGAAACGTCGCTGGATACAACCCGCGAATTGGCGAAACTTGCGCCAGAAGATAAGATGTTAATCTCGGAGTCAGGCCTGAATACCGTCGATGATCTTGCCGATATGGCGCGCCACGACGTTCGGTGTTTCCTGATTGGCGAAAGCCTGATGCGCCAAGCCGATGTTGAGACCGCCACTCGTAATCTA
>DFBD01000007.1 GCA_002367255.1 Rhodobacterales bacterium UBA3089
ACGGCACGCTGGTCAAGGCGCTGGCTCGGGCGTTCCGCTGGAAACGCATGCTGGAAAGCGGCGAATTCACGACTGTCAAGGAACTGGCCGAGCACGAGAAGATGGCGTTTTCCTATATGACACGGGTGCTGCGGCTCAGCCTGCTGGCACCGGATATTGTCGAGGCGATCCTTGATGGGCGGCAGCCGCTGGAGTTTACGCTGGCGGGCCTGCTCGAGCCGTTTCCGGTTGAATGGAATGCGCATATTTTGCAATTGAGTAAAACCTCCAGTTATCTATGCTCGTCAAAATAGAGCAGGGAAAATGAAAATCCAAAATCCCGAATTATTCGCACATTCGACAAAAAACACCTCCCGGCTAGATTGGGAGTTGCTGGAAGATCATCTTTCCGGCGTCGGCGATCGCAGCAAAGCCAATGCCGATGGTTTTGGGGCAGCGCGCTGGGGGGGAATCGCCGGATTGTTACACGACCTTGGCAAGGCAAAACCGGAGTTTCAGGCAAAACTGCGTGGCGAGAACAATGCCGAACCTCATAGCGGAGAAGGTGCGCGTTACGCACATGACCAGATCGGCGGCCTTGCTGGAAAAATACTGGCCTACTGCATTGCCGGACATCATGCGGGCTTGCCAAATGGCATCACCTATTCGGACGCCCTTCCACCTACTCCTTTGTCGGAGCGCCTGAAAAGCGCCCAAGAACTTGCGCTCCCCGAAGGATTGACGCTGCCGCCTATTCGCGAACAAATCCCCGCTCCCTTGCAGTCACTCACACTCGGTGACCCCTTTGTGAATTTCAAGCTGCATTTCTTTACCCGAATGCTGTTTTCTGCCCTGACGGACGCGGATTTTCTGGCAACCCAACGGTTCTATGACGAGATTGAGAACCGCATTCCGCAATCTGCGCCCCCGGTATTAGCCGACCTTGCCGTGGCACTGCAGGCGCATCTGGCAACTTTCGGCGGGGCAACGGGCGATGTGAACCAGATCCGCGCCGAAATCCTCGCCCGAGTGCGCGAAGGGGCCGCTGATAAACCGGGGCTGTTCTCGCTGACCGTGCCCACGGGTGGGGGCAAGACTCTTGCCTCGCTGGCATTTGCCATGGATCACGCGCAACGCTACGGCCTGCAAAGAGTAGTCTATGTCATCCCCTACACTTCGATCGTCGAGCAAACAGCGCAGGTGTTTCGCAAGGCATTGGGCAATAGTGATGCAGTACTGGAACATCACGCTTCTTTCGATTGGGAGGGTCTGGATGACGCCAGCGAATCCGAGAGGTTGAAACGCGCGGCGCAGAACTGGGACCGACCGGTGGTGGTCACCACGGCGGTGCAGTTCTTTGAAAGCCTGTTCGCCAACCGCCCGTCGAAATGCCGCAAGCTGCACCGCTTGGCCAATTCGGTGATCATTCTGGACGAGGCGCAGACCCTGCCGCTGCGCCTGTTGCGTCCCTGTCTGGCAGCGATCAAGGAACTGGCGGGGGGGTATGGGGCCAGCGTTGTTCTGTGTACGGCGACGCAACCGGCGCTGTTGAAAGAGGACGGGTTTTCCCATCCCGAAGGGTTCGCGCGGGCAGAGGTGCGCGAACTGGCCCCTGATCCGCCCCGCCTGTATGAAAAGCTGCGCCGGGTCCGGGTCACGCAAATGGGGAAGGTCGGCGATGATGCGCTGGCACAGCAGTTGCAGGGCACGAAACAAGTGCTGATGATCTTGAATAACCGCCGCCACGCGCGAACGATATTCGACCGTATCCGCCCGCTGCCCGGAGCGATGCATCTGACCACCAACATGACGGCGGCGCATCGTCGCAGGGTTCTGGAGAATGTCAGGGGGCGGTTGCAAGACGGGTTACCGGTGCGTCTGATCGCCACCTCGTTGATCGAGGCGGGGGTGGATGTGGATTTCCCGGTGGTCTGGCGCGCTGTTGCCGGGATTGATTCCATTGCCCAGGCGGCGGGTCGTTGCAATCGCGAGGGGAAACTGTCGGGCAGGGGTAAAGTCTTTGTCTTCCAGACCGATGGCGACCACAAACCGCCCGCCGATCTGCAACAGTTTGCAGACATCGGTGCCGAGGTGCTAGCCATCCATGACGATCCGTTATCGTTGGAGGCGGTTCGTGACTATTTCCGTCGGCTCTACTGGGACCGCAATCAGGCGCTGGACACCGCGCAGGTGGGTTCCGTGACCGGCATCATGGCGGCGCTGGAGAATAGCGGCAACCAGGGCGATTTTCCCTTTACCGACATCGCCGCCGCGTTTCGTTTGATCGAGGATGGTGGCTTGCCGCTTATCATCCGGGGAGGGGAATGGGGCGTATCCAGTGAATTGATGGACACGTTGCGATTCAATCCACATGCAGGGTCGATTGCCCGTCAGTTGCAACCGTTTCAGGTGCAGGTCCGGCAAAGGTTCCGGTCCAAATTGCTGCATCTGGGCGGTGCGGAAATCTGGCGGGGGGAAGAATTTGGCGAGCAGTTCGTATTGTTGTCCAACAGCGCCTTGTATGACGCTGAGGCTGGGCTTGGCCATGAA
>DFBD01000231.1 GCA_002367255.1 Rhodobacterales bacterium UBA3089
TCGACAAACCCGACAGGCCCATTGCACGTGGGCCACACACGGGGGGCTGTATTTGGCGATGCACTTGCAGGTCTACTCGAATTTGCGGGATACGATGTGACCCGCGAGTATTATATCAATGACGGCGGTACACAGGTAGACGTGTTGGCGCGATCAGCCTATGAGCGCTATCGCGAAGCACACGGGCTAGAGCCGGAAATCGTTGAAGGCCTATACCCCGGCGATTATCTGATCCCCGTCGGCGAAGCCCTGAAAGAAAAATACGGTGACAGCCTGATCGACCAGCCCGAAAGCGTTTGGCTGGAAGACCTGCGCGAATTTTCTACCGATATGATGATGGATAGCATCCGCACAGACCTCGCGGCTATTGGCGTGACTATGGACGTGTTCTTTAGCGAAAAATCCCTTTACGGCACAGGCAAAATCGAAGCTGCACTGGATAATCTCGACGCTAAAGGCCTGATCTATCAAGGCGTGCTAGAACCCCCGAAAGGTAAACTGCCCGAAGATTGGGAAGCCCGCGAACAAACATTGTTCAAATCCACAGAATACGGCGACGACGCTGACCGCCCCGTCAAAAAATCCGACGGTGGCTGGACTTATTTCGCCCCTGACATTGCTTATCACTTCGACAAAGTCGAGCGCGGTTTCGACGAGCTGATCGATGTTCTAGGTGCAGACCATGGTGGTTATGTCAAACGTATGAAAGCTGCTGTATCGGCCTTGTCAGACAGCAAAGTCCCGCTGGATATCAAGCTTTGCCAGTTGGTGAAACTGTATAAAAACGGGGAACCGTTCAAAATGTCCAAGCGGGCAGGGAACTTCGTTTTGCTACGCGATGTGGTTGAACAGGTAGGCGCAGACGTGACCCGTTTCATCATGCTGACCCGTAAAAATGACGCACCGCTGGATTTCGATTTCGCCAAAGCGTTGGAGCAATCCAAAGACAACCCTGTTTTCTACGTCCAATACGCCCACGCACGGGTGAATTCGGTGCTGACGAAAGCGGGTGAGGCTGGGTTGGAAGTCAGCGACAAAGCGTTGGAAAAAGCGGATATGTCCCTGCTAAACCACCCTGCGGAACTAAGTCTCGTGCAGAAACTGGCCGAATGGCCACGCCTTCTAGAAATCGCCGCTAAAACCCACGAACCGCATCGGATTGCGTTCTACCTTTACGAATTGGCCTCCGACTTTCACGCACTTCAGCACCTCGGTAAAATTGAACCCGAGATGCGGTTCATCCAAGCGGCCAATCCTGCGCAAAGTCTCGCTCGTATTGCACTGATCCGCGCCGTAGCCGTTGCTATTGCTGCCGGTCTTGGTATCCTTGGGGTGACCCCGGCAAAAGAGATGCGGTGAATTCGCACATTATGGGGTTGGAGTAGTGACGCATACCATATAAAGTGTGCGTGAAAGGCTGGTAACCTGATGCAGGAATCGCATTACGAATCGGATTCACAGGAATCCGCCCCGCTTGGGGTAACTGGTGTTGTGGCCGTGGTCCTGCGCTGGATTGGTGCTGTGGCATCGATAAGTCTTGTTGTTGGCATCATTTACTGGGGTTTTCTGCTTGGCCAACGCGACGCAACGGATGTGCCCGTGATTCGCGCAATAGAAGGCAATGCCCGCATCATCCCTGATGATCCGCAAGGCACGCAGGCTGATAATCAAGGGCTGGCCGTTAACGAAGTTCTGGCTGAAACCACCCCGACAGCGGTTGACACAAACACCACCTTAGCCCCCGCATCGCAAACCGTGACGACCGAGGATGAAACGATGTCGGCCTTGGTTCCGGTTGCACCGGCGCCAACACAAAACGTAACGCCGATTGTTGTGGACGCCGCAACGCTGCTGGTCGAAATCAGTCCGGTTATCGAACCTTCTGTTGCGCCTGATGGCATGACCCTACCGGTGCGCCGCCCCGAGAATTTACAAAAAACTGACCCAATTTCCGACGCAATCGAGGGCTTGTTACAGGAGCTAACTCCGGAAGAGGGCGACACCTCGTTCGAAACGCCTGACCTGCCTCGCCCCGAACCGAAGTTCGGCAACCCGCTTCTGGACCCGGGCGCGGCCCTTATCCAGCTCGGCGCGTACAACAGCGTTGAGGATGCCGGAGATGTCTGGGTCGAATATCAGTCTGAACATGGCGATTTGCTGACTAACAAGCAGCGGTATATCGAGCCAATCGAATCCGGTGGTCGTCTATTGTACCGCCTCCGCGCGGCGGGTTTTGACGGCTTGGATCAAACGCAGGCGCTGTGTGCTGCCCTTGATGCGCGCGGGATCGATTGTATTTCCGTGACGGTGCAATGAGCGCACAACAAACAGGAGGGTTAACATGCCCGACGACCACATAGCAGGCCTAGATGCCGATCAAGACAGCTTTGACAATGTCGAGGCCCGTATTGTTGCTGAATCGCTGGTTGTGGACGTTGACGGCTTTGAGGGGCCGCTCGATCTGCTGTTAACGCTTTCGCGCACCCAAAAAGTTGACTTGCGAAAAATCTCCATTCTTGAACTGGCCGAGCAATACCTCGGCTTTGTCGAGGAAGCCAAACGCCTGCGCATCGAACTGGCAGCCGATTATCTGGTCATGGCTGCGTGGCTCGCCTTCCTGAAATCGCGCTTGCTGCTGCCTGCCGACCCGAATGATGAAGGTCCGTCGGGCGAAGAACTGGCCGCACATTTGGCCTTCCAGCTGGAAAGGCTTGAGGCGATGCGCCGCTCGGCTGCCCGCCTTATGGCACGCGATCAACTTGGGCGTGATTTCTTTGCGCGGGGTCAAACGGAGGTCGTTTCGCGCAAACGCACAGTTAAGTATTCCGCAAGCATTCTGGACTTGATGCAAGCCTACGCCCGCATCAAAACCCGCGATGATTTCGAGCCGCTACACATGAAACGCAATGCCGTTTATACGATGGAACAAGCGTTGGAGCGTATGAAGGGCCTGATCGGCCACGCGGTTCAATGGGGCGATCTTTCGCAATACCTGCCCGAAGCATGGCGCCTTGACCCTAAGAAACGTCGCTCCGCAACGGCGTCTACGTTCGCCGCAAGTCTGGAGTTGGTCAAGGAAGGGCGTCTGGAAATGAAGCAAACTGAAAACTTCGCGCCTATAATGCTTCGCAAAAAGTCTGGCGGTTAAATGACCGAGCCGATCGACGAGTCAAACATAGAATCCCTGTTCGAAGCCCCGCCAATGGCCGAACAGGAACGCATGATCGAGGCGATCCTTTTTGCCGTCTCCGAACCGATGACCAGCAAGCAGATTGCGGATCGTCTGCCGCACGGTTGCGAGGTTCCCGAAGCCTTGGCGTATCTGCGCAAGCGGTACGACGGCAAAGGTGTAAATCTTGTAAAAGCCGGCGACGGCTGGGCGTTTCGCACGGCCCCCGACCTCGGGTTCCTGATGCAAAAAGAAACGGTGGAGACTCGCAAGCTGTCCCGCGCCGGTGTCGAAACCCTCGCTATTATCGCTTACCACCAGCCCACAACCCGTGCCGAAATCGAAGAAATTCGCGGCGTTTCCGTGTCGCGCGGTACGCTTGATATGCTGCTGGAACTCGGCTGGATCAAACTTGGTCGCCGTCGTATGTCACCCGGCCGCCCCGTGACTTTCATCGTGACGCAGGAATTTCTGGATCACTTCGGCCTTGAAACTTCCCGCGACCTACCGGGTATCAAGGAACTCCGCGCCGCCGGAATTCTGGATAATCGCCCGCCACCGGGTTCAGTTGGCGATGTGGAAGAAGGCGATGTAGATGAACGAGATCAGGACGATATGTTCGAATAACCTTAGGCTTTGAAGTGCTTAGACAACTTCAAACCTTGCCCTTGATAGTTCGAGCCCATGTCCTTGCCATACAAAATATCCGGCACCTCGGTCATCTTTTCATAGACCAATCGCCCGACAATCTGCCCGTGTTCCAACGCGAACGGGGCCTCGTGACAGCGTACTTCAAGCACCCCGCGCGATCCTTTACCACCTGCCGCTTCATGGCCAAAACCGGGGTCGAAGAACCCGGCATAATGGACGCGGAATTCGCCGACCATCGCCAGATAAGGCGCCATTTCCGCCGCGCAATCGGGGGGGACATGGACGGCCTCGCGGCTGACCAGAATGTAAAACGCACCGGGGTCAAGGATGATCCGGCCTTCAGGCGCGAACACAGGCTCCCAGAACTCCGCCTGTGGGTAATGGGCGATAAGATCAAGGTCAATCAACCCCGTGTGCGGCTTGGCCCGATACCCAACCACACCGTCTTCACGCGGTGTCAGATCAACCGAAAAGCCCAACCCGTGATCGATATGCGCCTCGCTATCAACAAGGGCTTGTTGGGCATCCATCGTGCGTAATTCATCATCTGATAGAACGACCTGACCCTGACGAAACCGGATCTGGTTCAAACGCATCCCTGGGCGCAACAGAACCGAGAACGAACGGGGCGAGATTTCGGCGTATAGAGGACCGGAATATCCTGCCTCTACACGGTCAAACTCGGTGCCATTATCGGTGATAAGGCGGGTAAACAAATCCAGACGACCGGTGGAGCTTTTGGCGTTGGCCACGGCGTTAATATCGACCGGCAGGTTCAACCCTTCCATCAACGGCACAACGTAAACACAGCCTTTCTCCAACACGGCATCGCCCGATAAATCCACTTGGTGCATCTCGAAATCGGCCAACCGCTCGGCAACCGTATTTCCTCCGCCTGGCAAGAAAGACGCCCGTACACGGTAGGCCACATTCCCCAACCGCAGGTCCAGACTGGCGGGCTGAATTTGCCCCTCTGGCACAGGTTCAGTCACGGTGATGCGCCCGTCGGACAACATCTGCCGGATCGTTTGGCTTGGAAGGACACCTTGCTGGGAAGTACTCATATCATCATCCTGAAAAACAAAAACGCCAGCGCGAACGCCAGCGTTTTGAAAATGGTCGGGCTAGCGAGATTCGAACTCACGACCTTCCGTCCCCCAGACGGACGCGCTACCAGACTGCGCCATAGCCCGACTGAGGGCTGTTATAGCGATCAAAACTTCGGTGGCAAGCGGGAAAGACAGGGGCATTCAGGCGAGTTCCGCGATTTGGGCTTGAATGGATTTCCGCATCGCCAGAAGCTGCGAATATATCGTTTCAAGATGTGAGTTTCGCGGGTTAGGGGGGGCAACAGCGGGTTTCTGTGTCGTCTCGACAACTTCCGGCGCGGGTCCATTATCCAGCAAATCCTGTCCCATCGCGACAATCGCTTTAACGCCACGTTCGCGTAAAACTTTCTGTGCGCCTTTGATGGTCATGCCTTGCTCGTGCAACAGATGTTGAATGGTGCGGATCAGCCCGACGTCTTCGGGGCGGTAATACCGTCGCCCGCCGCCACGTTTTACAGGCTTTATCTGGGTGAACTTGCTTTCCCAAAACCGCAACACATGTGCGGGAACCCCCAAGATTTCGCTTACCTCACTGATGGTGCGAAATGCTGAAGGGGATTTTTGCATGGCTACAGCCTATTTCTTGTTGCCGCTGTCCACGCGATCTTTCATCAGGTGCGAGGGGCGGAATGTCAGGACACGGCGCGGCGCGATTGGCACCTCTTCGCCGGTTTTAGGATTGCGTCCGATGCGTTCGTTCTTGGAGCGCACGGAAAATGTACCGAAAGAAGAAATCTTGACGCTTTCACCTGCCACTAGCGCGTCGGAAACATGGTCAAGCACGGATTCAACCAAATCGGCTGACTCGTTTCTTGACAGTCCGACCTCGCGGAATACAGCTTCGCTTAAATCCATGCGTGTTAAAGTAGATTCGCTCATAATACATTCCTATCCTATATTTTCTTCAGGATATTGGATTTCGGGATTCAAAGTCAATAACAATGCCTTAACAGATTGTTACCAACGAACCGCAGCAGCCCCCCAAGCGAGGCCTCCGCCGATGGCTTCCAGAAGCAAAAGATCCCCCTTTTTAATCTGCCCTCTTTCTACGGCAACAGACAAGGCCAAGGGGATAGAGGCTGCCGAAGTGTTGCCGTGATCCTGCACGGTGACCACTACGTTATCCATCGAAACACCCATCTTTTGGGCTGTGCGTTTGATTATTCGCAGGTTGGCCTGATGGGGAACAATCCAGTCAATATCCGTTGCACTTAACCCGGCAAGCTCCAACGCTTTCTCGCCGCTAGAGGCCAGTTTGGAAACAGCATGTTTGAAAACCTCCTGCCCCTGCATGCGAACAAGGCCAGTTGACTGGGTCGAAGAAACGCCACCATCCACATAAAGCAGATCGTTATATTTACCGTCGGAATTCAGATCCGTGGACAAAACTCCACGATCTTCACTCGTGCCATCGCTTTCCTCCGCCTGAAGGATAACCGCGCCAGCACCGTCGCCAAACAGTACGCAGGTGGCACGGTCCGTGAAGTCGATGATACGCGAGAATGTCTCGGCCCCGACAACCATTACCGTCTTGGCGTGACCCGATTCTATCAACGCCGTCGCGTTGGCCAGTGCATAGATAAATCCGGCGCAGACCGCCTGAATATCAAATGCGAATCCACCAGTCATACCGATGGCGTACTGCAAACGCGTAGCTGTTGACGGAAATGTCTGGTCCGGTGTTGTTGTCGCCAATACGATGGCATCCAGATCAGCACCAGTCATTCCGGCATTTTTCAATGCCATGGTGGCCGCTTCAAAGGCCAAATCAGATGTCTTTTGATCGTCAGCAGCGAAATGCCGCCGCTCGATTCCCGAGCGCGAGCGAATCCACTCGTCAGACGTATCAAGCGTTTTGGTAAACTCTTCGTTCTCCACAACCCTTTCAGGAAGGTAATGGCCGCAGCCTTTTACTACCGCGCGGATTACGCCCATGGTTTACGCCTCGTCTGTTTCTGATGTTGAGTTCTTGGTGACCGCTGCCGCGGATGCAATCCGTGCCGCCAGTTTTTCCGAGAACCCGCTTTGCGCCAGCGTAAACGCCAGCTTTATCGCGGCTGAAACGCTAATCGCATCAGCGCTGCCGTGGGATTTTATGACCGTCCCGTTCAGGCCTAGAAATACACCGCCGTTTACATGGCGTGGATCAACCCGGTCTTTCAGCCGCTTAAGCGAGGCGCTGGCAAATATCGCCGCAACTTTCGCCATTGGTGTATGGGTAAACGCATCACGCAGGAATTCGCCAAACAATTTTGCCGTGCCTTCACTTGCCTTCAGCGCAACATTGCCGGTGAAGCCGTCTGTGACAATAATGTCGACTCGCTTCGAGGGCAGGTCACTGCCCTCAACAAACCCGATATAATCTATTCCGTAAGATTCCTGCGAGGTCTCGATCAACTTCGCGGCTTCTTTCAATTCGGGGCGGCCTTTATGATCCTCGGTGCCAATGTTCAGCAATCCGACACGCGGCATCTCCAGCCCTAGACCGTTGCGGGCATAGCTTGCGCCCATGATTGCATATTGCAGCAAATCCTGGGCGTCGGCTTTAAGGTCGGCGCCCATGTCCAGCATTACATTATATCCCGAAGGGTTGCGCGAGGGCCAAAGCGCGGCGATGGCAGGTCGATTAACCCCGGGCAACTTTCGAAGGCGCAGCATAGCGATCGCCATCAATGCCCCCGTGTTCCCGCAAGAAACCGCAACCGCAGCCTCGCCTTTTTCGACGCTTTGCAATGCATTCCACATGCTGGAACCCTTGCCCCCTCTAAGGGCACGCGAAGGTTTTTCATCCATGGATATGACTTTTTCGGCGTGGCGTACATCAACACGTGAAGCTAATTCGGGCTTGTTTCTTAAAAGCGCATTGATTTGGGCCGAATCACCATGAACAATAAAATATATGTCCGGATTTACCTTGGCGGATATTTCCATGCCACCAATAATGGCCTCTACGCCACTGTCCCCCCCCATTGCATCGATTGAAACCACAACCGTGTCTGGGGAAAAATTAGTCCGGTCCTCATCTATGGTCATACCGGACTAACCTTTAATTGTTTAAGCCGCGTCTTCGTCGAAGTTCTCTTCGACTATAGCAACGACTTCACGCTCTGCATAGTGACCACAGGCACTGCAAACGTGGTGTGGGCGTTTTAATTCGCCACAGTTTGAACACTCGTTCGGGTTGAATGCAGTTAGTGCATCATGTGAACGACGCATGCCACGTTTCATACGTGTGATCTTACTCTTAGGAACAGCCATAACGGACCTCTAATTCTTATGTGGGGGCTAACCCCGGCATTCAGCGTCTACATGTCCTACATAATTACTATGCGAGAGCGCGCAAACCTGAACAGGAAACGAAGCCGGATAAATACTGCAAATTAGAAAAACCGCAAGGACTTTCTGCCCTTATTCATCAGGATTCGACAGTTTTTCCTTCAATGCAGCTAGGCCAGCGAAGGGTTTAGGGGCTTCTTCCTCTATATCGCTCGCATCGGGGGGTGAAAAACGGCTCTCCGGCAACTCGGCCCCCTCAACGCGCGGGTATTCGGGAATCGTCAGTGCCAGTGTCTCCATGGCTACCAGGCCCAGGTCGATTTCCTTGCCCAGCGGCTCCAATTCGTCGTTGTCCGACACATCCAGCGTGATTTCGTTTTCGTCAGGCTCCGGCATGGTCGTGAATATACGCCGAACGTCCAGATCAATTCGCGTGCGGACCCTCTCCAGCGTCACAACGCAGTTCTGCGAGACTGTCGCGCCTAGTTGGCCTTCCAGCAACCAGCCTGCGTCTTCAAACGGCGAAATTCGCCCCACAAACCGCATCTTGCGGATGGAGACCACATCAAAGAGTGCGGCCATTGCGTCGGTCTCATTATCCGATGGAACCTCCTCGAACTCAAAATCCGTCGTATTGTTCAACGTAGATACTTTGAGGATTCGCGAGAATTCGGGGGTGGGGTTTTGTGTTTTGATCGTTTCTGCCATTGTCATATCATGCCGAAAAGGGGATTGTAGCGCAAGGTGCGCCAAGATTCGTGGTTTAGATCACGCACAAAGGGCGCGAGCAAGAGTATTCGGTATTTAAGCGAGGGCAAAAATGTCAGGCAATAAGTTTCAGAAAACAGTTTTGGCCGCTGCATTTGGCGGTGTTTTGGTCGCCAGCGGTTGTTCGCCTATCGTTAACACCCACGGATATTCGCCAGTTTCGGCCGATGTATCAACCCTCGCCGTTGGTTCCGATACCAAAGCGTCGGTTCTTGAGCTTCTCGGTGAACCCACCAGCAAAGGCGTTGAGGGCGACAATTCGTGGTACTATGTGTCTTATACTGTCCGCACCTTCGCGTTCTTCCCCCCTAAAATAACCGACCGTCAAATACTAGCCATCAGTTTCAATGGTGCAGGCCGCGTGGCCGCTGTGAACACCTATGGTCTGGAAAACGGCATCGTTGTTGATCTGAATACGGGCGAAACAGTGACCGGTGGTCAGTCGCTATCCTTCTGGCAACAGATGCTGGGTAACGTCGGCAACTTTAGCGCTGAATCGTTCCTTTAATCCTGTGGGGTAATGTTCAGCGTTGGGCAACTCGCCGATTTGAACCTGGTTTTTGGCATTTGGCACCTGTCGTGATGATTTTCGCGAACCTCTCTTTTATTTCTCGCGTGAACTGCGTAAATTCAGGTCAAACATAAACGCCATTCCTTACCGGTTTCAAGGTGGCGCAGGAATAACAGGAGGCAACATGGCTGGACACTACACTGCACGTTTTGCTGAAACGGACGCGGATGTTAAATCCGCCCAAGCCCTACGCTTCAAAACTTTCCGCGGCGAAGGGGACGGCTCCGACATCGACGCTTTTGACCCCATCTGCAACCACATATTGGTCGAGGAATCCGATACCGGTCGCCTTGTTTGCACCTTCCGCCTGCTACCATTGGCGAATGGTGCCGAGATTGACAAATCCTACTCCGCCCAGTTTTACGATCTGGAAAGTCTGCACGATATCAAAGGCATGATCGTCGAGATGGGGCGTTTTTGTATAGACCCCACCTATAATGATCCCGATATCCTGCGCGTGGCATGGTCTGCTATGACCCGTTTTGTGGATGACAACGATGTTGAACTCCTGTTCGGTTGCTCCAGCTTCGCGGGCACGGATTCCGAGGAATACACCGACGCATTCGCGCTTCTGAAAGAGCGTCACCTCGCGCCCAAATGCTGGCTGCCAAAAATCAAAGCGCCGAAGGTGTTCCAGTTTGCCCGGAAGCTAAAACTGCTCAAACCCAACCCGAAAACCGCCCAAAAACGCATGCCCCCTTTGCTGCGCACTTACCTATTGATGGGCGGTTGGGTGTCTGATCACGCGGTGGTCGACAATGATCTGAACACGCTGCATGTGTTCACGGGGTTGGAAATCAAAGGCATTCCGGCCAGCCGCAAACGGTTGTTACGGGCAACGGCCGGGTAGGGTTTAACTCCGTCCTGCCGGTTGGGCTGCTGCACTCCACGCTTGCATCGCATATTTTTCGAGATCGTTTGATATAGAAAAGGCCAAAGGAAAGTCGACCTCTATCTTCTCACCAATATGGCCGTCGGATTTGAATTTGCGATTATTGTAAGAAACATCAACCATTTTGTAGGCATGGTAAGTTCCATTGTAGTGCGCAATGGCGTTTCTCAAATGGTAAAAAAACTCAATCTCGGCAATTTCCGGCTGCGTATACCCAAAAATTTTTTTATAAAAATCTGCATTAAGTTTAACTGAAGATGATGCATAGCCAGGAGAGGCAAGGTCCTTGATAACCTGTTCAAATACGTTCCAACTGGATACAATCAATGCAGTTATGGCATCTTCCTTTAGGTTATCCACCACTTCTTCGGAAATATTCCCCAAGACGGCTGCATCGAAATTCATTCCTAATGCTAGCGCCATTTCGGACGCTGCGTTCGAAATGGTTTGATGTTCCGTAATATTACCTGCTTCAAAGAAGCCCAAGACGCCAAGCTTTACGTAGAAAACCGACCGGATGCTTTCATAGTAGCCGAGTACATTTGCAGAGTTTAGATTGTTAATTGTTTCTGTGCTCATATCTACTCCTAGTTTATATCATAATGGCACGCCCTGAATGTGTGAACTACTTGCTAACCTCGCCAATTCCGCCGTGTGCCAAAGACCACCCCAGCGGATCGGCGAAGAACTTCTCAACCTCGTCCAGCGTCTTCACGTCAAAATAATTACCCGCCTTGGCTTCGGCCAAAACGTCATGCCATGTTGCCAGATAGTGCAGGGTGATGCCGTGCTCGGCCAAATTCTCGCGTGTATTCGGGAAAATATCGTAGAAGAAAATCAATGCCGTGTGGTTGCAAACCCCACCCGCATCGCGAATGGCCTGCACGAACTTGATCTTCGATCCGCCGTCCGTCGTCATATCCTCGGCCAGCAGCACGCGCTGGCCTTCCTTCAGCACACCCTCAACTTGACTGTTCTTGCCGTACCCTTTCGGCTTCTTACGCACATATTGCATCGGCAAGCCCATGCGATCCGCCATCCATGCACCATAGGGGATGCCGCCGGTTTCGCCACCTGCCACGCTATCAAAGGCCTCGAAACCCACGTCGCGCTGTAC
>DFBD01000265.1:0-529 GCA_002367255.1 Rhodobacterales bacterium UBA3089
TGAAACTGCCCGAGGGCATGAATTTTCCGGGCATGTAAATGTCCGAGAGTGCCGGTAAAGAGATTGATCAGCTGATAGGGCTAATGGCCAAACTGCCGGGTTTAGGCCCGCGTTCGGCGCGGCGTGCAGTGTTACAACTGGTCAAGAAACGCACGTTACTGCTGGAGCCTTTGGCGCGTTCGATGGCCGAAGTCGCTGCAACGGCACGGGAATGTCTGACCTGTGGGAATGTCGGAACATCCGACACCTGTGGTATCTGCGCAAACCCTAAACGAGACCCCAACGTGATTTGCGTGGTCAGCGATGTGGCAGACCTTTGGGCGATGGAGCGGTCCTCGGCTTTCAAGGGACGGTATCACGTTCTGGGGGGCGTTTTGTCCGCGCTTGATGGTGTTGGGCCGGAGGATTTGCAAATCCCACGACTTGTACGTCGCGTTGAGGAGGGTGGTGTGACCGAGGTCGTGTTGGCCCTTAGCGCCACAATAGACGGCCAAACCACGGCGCATTACATCGCGGATCAGCTAGACGG
>DFBD01000265.1:556-3153 GCA_002367255.1 Rhodobacterales bacterium UBA3089
TGGATGATGGCACGATTACCGCCGCGTTGCGGGCGCGTAAAACGTTTTAGCTAACCCACTCGATATCCGCGCCTAGTGCCTTCAGCTTTTCGATGAAATCAGGATGAGCGCGGCGAATGGGGGCGGCGTTTAGAATTTCCGAACGCCCCTCGATTTGCAGCGCGGCGATCACTAATCCCAGCACCACTCGAATAATATACGGTGCCTCGACAGTTGCGGGGCGAAGTTGTTTGTTGCGGGTCAGGATTAACCTGTGAGGGTCGGATAGATGCGCCCGCGCGCCGAATTTCATGAGTTCGGAAGACCAGAATAACGCCCCCTCGTAAACCTTGTTCCAGAACAAAAGTTCGCCCTTGGCCTGAATGGATGCTCCGATAATTTGCGGCAAGATATCGGCAGGGAAGTAGGGCCACGGGGCCGCTTCGACCTTTGTCAAAATTTCAGGCGTGAAGTTTTCTTCAACTTCGAAGGTGCTGGGGCCGGTGATAATGCCGCCTTCGACAATCCTCATATTTAGGCCGACTTTTTGGAACTGGCGCACGATCAACGTCATCTCGTCAACGATATGTGTGTTAACTTTCAACACGCCACCTGTCGCAGCACCAAGGGCGGCGAAAGTCGCGGCTTCGTGGTGGTCGTCAGGCACGCGGAACTCAACACCAGTCAGGGACTCGACGCCTTCAACCTCCAAAATCGAGGTGCCGATGCCTTTGATCTTCGCACCCATATCAATCAGGTACTGGCAGAAATACTTAACGTGTGGCTCGCTGGCTGCGTTGGTCAGGCGGGACACGCCCTTGGTCAGGACGGCCATCATCAGGAACGTCTCGGTCGCGGTGACGGATTGGTAATCCATCCAGATATTCGCAGGCGTATAGGTTTGCGGCTTGGAAATCAGGCAACTGGTGCCGTTATAAGCCACGCTACACCCGAATTCCGAGATGATCCCCAGATGCGGGTCAATTTCACGAACGCCAAGGGCGCACCCTTTGGCATCTTGGTCGAACTCGAATTTGCCAGTCAGGTGCAGCAGGGGCGCGATCAATAGAACGGCCGAGCGGATACCCGTAGGAATTGCTGCGGCCTGCGCCTTATCAGCGGAAAAACTGTGCTGTATGTTGATTTGGGACAATGCATTGTTTTCCTCGACAACTGACCCCATTTCACGGAAAAAACCTGCGATTTTCAGGCCGTCAGTGATTGCCGGAACATTGGTTAACGCAACCTTGCCGTCGGTCAGAAGGCTACCACAAATCATTGGAAGAACGGCGTTTTTGTTGCCGGAAACCGTGATCTCGCCAGACAAAGGAACACCACCGTGTACAACTAGTTTAGACATAACTCACCTTCGTGTTTTTTACGCTGTTACCATGCTGTCATTGTGGTGTGAATGTATTTAATTATCCGAGCGTTCTGCACGGCGTAATTTTGCCTCGCGCAGTGCAATGTACAGTGTGGCCGAGATAATCAGGGTAGCGCCGACGATGGTTGGCATGTCCGGCACCTCGTCAAACATGAAATAACCGGCAATGGCGATTAGTACCAACCGAAGGTAGGCGACAGGGGCGAGGATGGCGGATTCGCCGTAACGATAGGCCTCGATATCTGCGTAACCACGCACAGCGCTAGTGATGATTACGACCGAAAGGGCCAGCCAGATCATGCCACCAACGGGAATGGTGAACACGGGTGCCGCTAGTGGAATGGTGATAACAGCGGTGATTACAACGGAGCTGAAATACGTCGCCAGCGGCCCGTCTGCCGATGCCAGTTGCCGCGACAACGTCAAGGCCAGCGCGAATAAAAGCGAGCTGCCAAGGGCGGTAAGCATTGCTGGGTGGAACTCGGAAAAGCCAGGTCTAAGGACGATAACCGCCCCGACGAAACCAGCCGCAACCGCCGCCCAACGACGCGGGCCGACGCGTTCGGAATGCAGAACGCTGGAGAAAATTGTCGCAAAGATTGGCCCCATAAAGAACAGGACGGTTGCCGTTGCGATCGGGATATTCGCAATGGTGTAGAACCCCATTTGGGTCGAAAACGCAATCAAACTGCCACGGAACAAGTGCAACCACGGCTGCGTGAAACGCATTTGGTGTCTTAGTTTCGCGAACATACCAATCGCGACCAGAATGAGGACGGACGTAATCCCCGCGCGGAAAAGCACGATCATCCGACTGTCGACACTAAGCGAGGCTTGGCGCACGGCGATTGTCATCGCGCTGGCTCCTACAACGGAAATCAACATCCAGATGATGGCTTTGACGTTATTCTTCTCGGCAGCAGGCGGAACCGGCGTTGCGGTCGGGCTGCTGTCTGGCAATACTGATGGCGGGGGCACTGACATTTGAAAACCTTTCAACGAAATTTACCGCTTGGTCAAGTCGGCGCGTATCCTACGTCGCGTTATTTTGGTTAATATCGTTGATGCATCTGGTTCGATTTCGCGATATGTCGGACAATGTAAATAATGGAGGGCTCTATATGAGTGCGCGAGCATGGCAACGAATGTTATCCGGGCGACGGCTTGATGTGCTGGACCCCTCGCCATTGGATGTGGAAATCGAGGACATCGCTCACGGGCTTGCCTTCGTTGC
>DFBD01000265.1:3243-3470 GCA_002367255.1 Rhodobacterales bacterium UBA3089
GGCGATATGATTTCGCCTGTGAAAGCGGCAGTCGGGCCGGGGTACAAAGCCATGGATTCCCGCCTGATGGAGGCGGTTCATATCCGTTTTGGCATACCTGCCGAAATCCCTAAAGCCGTGAAAACACAAATCAAGCGGGCTGACCGGATTTCGGCTTGGTTAGAGGCGATCCAGATCGCAGGCTTTTCAAAAGCCGAGGCAAATAAGCTGTTCGGCATCCCGAAACC
>DFBD01000265.1:3522-8606 GCA_002367255.1 Rhodobacterales bacterium UBA3089
ATGAAACAGAACGAGACGGGTTGATCCCGCACGCTTTCACCCCCAAATAGGGGGCAACACAGATATACTCGGAGAGAGATGATGGAATTGAATACTGCAACCGATCTAGTCATAGACAGCAGCGAAGCGACGTTCATGGCTGATGTGGTCGAGGCTTCGAAAGAAACGCCAGTGATCGTGGATTTCTGGGCACCGTGGTGTGGCCCTTGTAAAACGCTCGGACCTGCGCTCGAAGCCGAAGTGATGGCCGCTGGTGGTGACGTGAAGATGGTCAAAATCAATGTGGACGAAAACCAGCAAATTGCGCAAGAGATGCAGATCAAATCGATTCCGTCGGTTTACGCGTTTGTTGACGGTAAGCCAGTCGACGGCTTCATGGGCGCGCAACCTGCGTCGGAGTTGAAATCGTTCGTGCAACGTGTGGCCGCGCAAGGTAGCGGCGGTATGGAGCAGGCGTTAGAGATGGCCGAGCAGATGTTGGAAGATGGCGAACTTTCTGATGCTATCGAGACGTTCTCGGCAATTTTGGGCGAGGAAGACGATAATCTTGCTGCGGTTTCCGGTTTGATCCGCTCTTATTTGGCTAGCGATGATTTGGAAAAAGCGAAAGAGGTTTTGGTTCAGGTTCCCGAGGACAAGAAATCCGATCCTCTGTTGTCTGCTGCGGTCGCGCAGGTCGAACTGGCAGATGCCGCATCTGATCTGGGCGAAACTGCCGAGTTTCGCACAGCATTGGAAGCTGACCCTGACAACCACCAGGCACGCCTTAATTTGGCTACGGCGCTGGCCGCTGCTGGCGACGCGGGCTCGGCAATTGACGAATTACTGGAAGCTTTCCGTCGTGATCGCGAGTGGAACGATGGCGCTGCCAAAGCGCAGTTGTTTACGTTGTTCGATTCCCTTGGGCCAAAGGACGAAGATGCCCAGAAGGGCCGTCGCAAACTTGCCTCGATGATCATGCTATAAGATGAGCAAAACCGCCCCTCACACCGTCGACCGCAAAATGTTGGAGGCCCTTGTCTGCCCGCTGACTCGCAACACGCTTGTCTATGACCGGGAGGCAAAGGAACTGATCTCGAAGGCCGCAGGGTTGGCCTTCCCGATCCGCGACGGCATTCCGGTTATGTTGGTGGACGAGGCGCGGGTGCTGGACGACTAGGTTTCTGCCCGCAGCGCATCCATTAGTTTGGTCAGCGATTTGGTCGAGAATTCGTTAACCAGATGTCCGTTGCCGTCAAATGCGGTATCTGCTGCCGCGATCATGATCTCGGGGCCTTGCAGGATGCGCGGATTGAAAGGCGTCATGCAGTGGCGCAGCGAATATTGCGCCCTTTCACCCCCCGCGCGACCCGACGCTGCGGAAACGATAGCAACAGGTTTGCCTGTCCATGGTTGCGGGCGAACACGTGAAAGCCAGTCCAGCGCGTTCTTCAAAACACCCGAGAGGTTTTTGTTATATTCCGGTGTGGAGATAACTACCGCATCGGCGGCTTTGATTTGTGCATGCAAGGTTTGCACGGCTTCGGGAATCCCTTCGGAATCCTCCAAGTCTCCATCGTAAAGTGGTAGGTGAAGATCGGCCATGACGAACGCGTCCGGCGCGAATAGGCGGGCGGCCTCGTGTATCAATGCAGTGTTGCGCGAATCCTTGCGAAGAGCGCCCGAAATCCCAAGTAGTGTTGTCATTTGTGTTCCCCATTTTGTTGGGGCAGAACTTATGTATGGTTTAGGGAATCGCAAGCATATTCGTCAAAATACACGATATGTTGTGGATAACTTATGCTATAAGTGCAGATATGGGGGTTTACGGTTGACTCGTAAGGGCTGTGCCGGAATCCTGTCCTATCGACCAGAATCATTAATCGCAGGCATTACGTGCAGTTCGCAAAACTCAGATTATTAGGCTTCAAAAGCTTCGTTGACCCGACAGAACTGGTTATTTCGCCGGGCCTGACAGGCGTTGTCGGGCCGAACGGTTGCGGCAAGTCGAACTTGCTGGAAGCCTTGCGTTGGGTCATGGGGGAAAACCGCGCCAAAGCGATGCGCGGCGGTGGGATGGAGGACGTGATTTTCGCAGGGGCATCCTCGCGGCCTGCAAGGAATTACGCCGAAGTGACGCTGACGCTGGATAATACCGAACGTCTGGCGCCGGCGGCATTCAACGATCAAGACAAGCTGGAAGTCGTGCGGCGGATCACACGGGACGCTGGCTCGGCCTATAAGACCAACGGCAAGGAATCGCGGGCGCGGGATGTTCAGATGCTGTTCGCGGATGCCTCGACCGGGGCGCATTCGCCCTCGCTGGTGCGGCAGGGACAGATTTCAGAGCTGATTAACGCCAAACCCAAAGCCCGCCGTCGGGTGCTGGAGGAAGCGGCCGGGATATCTGGCCTTTACCAACGACGTCACGAGGCGGAGCTGAAACTGAACGCTACGGAAACCAATCTGGCACGGATTGAAGATGTGTTGGAACAGTTGGATACCCAGATCAAATCGCTGGCCCGCCAAGCACGGCAAGCTGCGCGCTATCGCGAAATTGCCGATGAATTGCGACGTGCGGAGGGATTGTTGTTGTATCGCCGCTGGCGCGAGGCGGATGTTGAACGCCAGACGACTTCGGAAGCTTTGACGGCGGCGACCAAGGGGGCGGCATCTGCGCAAGGCGAAGCAGCTTTGCAATCGAAGGCAAGGGCCGAGGCCGAAAACAAAGTGCCGCCATTGCGCGAAGAAGAAGCCATCGCCGGTGCAGTTTTGCAGCGGTTGCTGGTTGAACGGGATTCGCTGAACGAACAGGAACAGCGTGCGCGTCAGGCGATCGAGGATTTGCAGGCGCGGATTGCCCAGCTTGGCCGTGATATGGAACGCGAAAAGGGGTTGAACCACGACGCTGGCGAAACCATTAACCGGCTGGATTGGGAAAAAGAGGCGTTGGCTAAAGCGCACGAAGGGCATGATGCGAAGCTGGATGACGCCAAGAACGCGGCGCGCGAGGCAGGCACAGTTCTTCAGGAACAGGAATCCGAGTTGGATAAGCTGACCGAAGACGCAGCACGGCTGTCTGCTCGCCATCAAGCGGCGCGGCGGCGGTTGGAAGAAGCAGGCGGGACGGTTGCGAAACTGGTTACAGAAATCGAAAATGCCCGTGCTGTGGCCGCGAAACATGAAGCGGAGCTAGATTCTGCGACTGAGCGGCTGGAAGCGGCGAATGTTGCGCAACAAGACGCTGTTGGTGCGGCTAGGGCAGCGGAAAATGCTTTGACCAAGGCCGAAGTGAACCGCGCGGAAGCCCAGACCCGTGATTCCGAAACTCGCGCCAGCCTGTCAGAGGCCGACGGCGAGGCGAACGCGCTTAGGGCCGAAGTTTCAGCCCTGAAACGTCTGATTGAACGAGATCAGGGCGATGGCAAGCAGTTGTTGGATAGCGTACGCGCAAACAAAGGATTCGAGGCAGCATTGGGCGCGGCTTTGGCGGACGACCTGAAGGCGCCTGAAGTTGGGCCCGAAGGTGTTTCCGGTTGGGCAAAAATGCCGCGCTATGATGCGGCGGCCGCGTTACCAGCAGGCGCGACGCCTTTGGCGGATCATGTGCAGGCACCTGATGTTCTTTCACGGCGGCTATCCGCGATAGGGTTGGTTGACCGAGATAAGGGCGCGATGCTGCAAGCCGGGCTTAAGCCGGGCCAACGATTGGTCTCGCGCGAAGGAGATTTATGGCGCTGGGACGGGTATCGGGCGGGCGCTGATGACGCGCCATCCGAGGCGGCATTACGCTTGCAACAGGTTAACCGTTTGGCAGACTTGTCGGAGGCATTTGCAAAAGCCGATGCCCTTGCCGATACGGCGCGGCAGGCTCACCAAGCCGCGCGTTCAGACCTTGAGAGTGCTCAGGTGGCAGACCAAAACGCGCGGCGGTTGCGCAAAGACGCAGACGAGGCGGTTAACCATGCCGCGCGAAGCTTGTCACGTGCCGAGGCCGAGCTGGACATGCTGAAAGGCAAGCTGGAAACCGTGCGCATGGCCGTTTCACGCCGCGAAGAAGAGGCGTCCGATGCGCGTGATGCTTTGCGCGAGGCGGAGCGGGGCATTGATGACCTAGGTGATCTTGATGCCGCGCGTGATGCGGTTGAGGGGCGCAAGGTTGCGGTTGAAGGCGCGCGCATGGCGATGCTAACGCGGCGTTCATTGTCGGACGAGTTGCGCCGTGAAGGTGAGGCGCGGGTGCGCCGGCAACAAGAAATTACCAAAGAAGTTAGCAATTGGCGCTTGCGGTTGGAAAATGCCGAGAAGCGAATTGGAGAGCTAGAAGCGCGCAAAACCGAAAGCGAAGCGGATTTGGAGGCAGCGACGACCGCCCCCGAAGAACTTCTGGCGAAACGCGAAGCTTTGGCCGCGTCTATTGAGCAGGCCGAGGGGCGGCGTAACGCTGCTGCTGACGCATTAGCGGTTGGCGAAACCGCGATGCGGCAGGCCGAGGATAGGGAGCGCCATGCGGAACGCGCCGCCTCCGAAGCGCGTGAAGCGCGGGCGAGAGGCGAAGCCTTGGCTGAGGCGGCGATGTTCAGGGTGGAGGCGGCGGCGGATCGTATTCGCGAGGAAATGGCGCTGGAGCCAGCCGCGTTGTTGGAACTGCTGGAGGCTGATCCTGAAAAAATGCCATCCTCCGAGATGATCGAAAACGATGTGAACCGTTTAAAACGTCAACGCGATGCGTTGGGCGCGGTAAACCTTCGTGCCGAGGAAGATGCCCGTGAGGTTCAAGAAGAGTTCGACAACCTGAATGGTGAGAAGAATGATCTTGAAGAAGCTGTAAAAAAGCTGCGGCAGGGGATTTCGAACCTTAATCAGGAAGGGCGACAACGTCTGCTGGATGCTTTTGAAGAGGTCAACAAGAACTTCTCGAAACTGTTCAAACACCTGTTTGGTGGTGGCGACGCCAACCTTGTGCTGGTCGAAAGCGACGATCCGCTTGAGGCCGGGCTTGAACTGATGTGCCAGCCTCCGGGTAAGAAACTGTCGACGCTTTCGCTGCTCTCGGGTGGCGAGCAGACGCTAACGGCGTTGTCGCTTATCTTTGCGGTGTTCCT
>DFBD01000265.1:8645-12420 GCA_002367255.1 Rhodobacterales bacterium UBA3089
TTGTTGGACGAAATGACCAGACAAACCGACACGCGGTTCCTTATCATCACCCACCATGCGGTGACGATGGCACGGATGGATCGGCTGTACGGGGTGACAATGGCGGAACAGGGCGTATCACAATTGGTAAGCGTTGATTTGCGGCAGGCTGAGGAAATTATTGAGGGGTAGTAGGGCTTGTATTTGCTGCCAGAGTGCTTTTGATACCCTTAAGGTGGAGTATTATTTTAGGACACCTGCTTCTGATTGTTTTGTGGGAGGCGCGATGCTAAGTTTGATGTAATTTGAAAGTATTTTGAAAATATTCGGACACAACGCTGCATGAAACCCCTTTTGATATTCATAGCCTTGACTCTTCCAAGCTTTGCCTTCGCGCAAGACGTAGAGGGCAGTCCTTACTCAGAATGTGCGAAGGTTCTCGCATCACCACCAGCAAATGCGTTGGCGGAAATGTCGGAAAATGGAACTTATGGCAGGCTCAGTGACCGAACTTTAGGACCTGTCCTATTTGGGAAGACATGTTCAGTCGAGCAAATCACGAAATACATGCTGGATGCTGGGTGGGAAATTACCCGCGGGGGAATTCGACACTTTGATCCAATCAGAGAGTCTGGGCGCTACAAATCAGATAAGGCTCTTTACTTTTGCCTGCCGGAACGCGGTTTATGGCGATTGCTTAACCATTGTGGAGGAGGCGCCTCGTTTTTTTGGTTAGATGACCAAATCACTTGGCTTGTGTTTGTGCCCCCAATTCGATTCGGGGGCTAAAAAAATTGCGAAATTGACAAGCTGATGCCATGAATGGCCGCGACCGATTAACGGGAACGGCGATCCCTACGACTGCTCATTGGTTGGAAGGCAACGGCTACGTGGGTTTCACAGTAGGGCTTGCCAGCCTGAACCGGATGGCCGCAGAACCAGAATTCGTCTGTTGCTGGGTCGCCAATTGGCCATTTGCAGGTACGCTCGGTCAATTGCATCAGGGTCAGCTTTTTGGCTTGGCCTTCGATTTCCACAACTTTGGCTAATGCCTCGGCACTTACTTCAGACGCTGATGGCTGCGGGGGCAGTGGTTTTCCGGCCGTGATGATCGGGCGTTTGCGCGGGATGTCACGGGCTGTCGGGATCTCGGTCGTGGACTTCGGGTTGGCTACGCGCACCGGTTCTTTGGGCTTAGGCTTGGCCTTTGGCTCTTCTTTAACGGCCTTCGTCGGGGCAGCTTTGGCTTTGGTGGTTGTTGTAGTGCGGTTCGACAGACCAAGACGATGCACTTTGCCGATCACGGCGTTACGTGTAACACCGCCGAGTTCCTTGGCAATCTGACTTGCCGAATTTCCTTCGCCCCACATTTTGGTTAGGGTTGCAACGCGTTCATCTGTCCAGGACATATGTCCCTCCGTCTAATAGTAAATCGCCATATCATGCATCCCGATCAAACTGGGTAAGTTTTGGGGATTAATGTCTACCCTCTATTGTAACCCTTGTGGCGGCGGATACAAGGGGGGGCAATCACGGCGCGGTCAGGCGGTCGAGGCGCAGACGGTCTCGCTCGTCCGTTAAACGGTGAACAGAGCCGAGAACCGCCATCAAAACTCCCAACCCGGTGGAACCGCCGATCAGGAACATTACCAGCAGTTGGTATTTTACGGCTTCGGTCGGGTCTACGCCGGATAGGATTTGACCGGTCATCATGCCGGGCAGGGATACGATGCCTGTGGCGGCCATGGAATTTATGATGGGCATGAAGCCGGTGCGAAGGGCGCGACGGGTGAAGGGGCGCATGGCCTCCCATTTAGGTCGGCCTAGCAGCAGTTGCGCCTCGATTGCCGTACGTTCACGGTTTGCGGCTGTGTTCAGGGTGTCGAGTGACAGGGATATGCCCGTCATGGAATTGCCCAGCACCATGCCAAATAATGGTAGGGCGAAGCGGGGTGTCCACCACGGGTCTGGCTGGATTTGGGTGGTTAGGGCGATGACGGTGATTGTGACGCCCGAAAACATCATCGCGCCTGTGCCAAGACTGAACCCCCAAAGCCCCGAAAGCTTGCGATCTTGGCGTGCCCAAACTTCGCGGCCGGCGAAGAGGATCATAGCAATGGCAACGAGGGCGGTTAGCAAAGGGGAGGCTACGGCGAACAGGCTTTTGAGCAACAGGCCAACGAGAAGGAGCTGCACGACCATTCGTGCAGAGGCGATGG
This sequence comes from Rhodobacterales bacterium UBA3089, assembly GCA_002367255.1. GTDB lineage: Bacteria > Pseudomonadota > Alphaproteobacteria > Rhodobacterales > Rhodobacteraceae > NORP23. The sequence continues at coordinate 10,844 of DFBD01000265.1, forward strand.
CCAGTTTGCGTTCCAGTCCCAGTTTTAACCACAAAGACAACGCGCCGTTCAAAACAAGAAAGCTGGAGGCAAAAACGAGGTCTAGATAGCTGAGGGAAACATAATCGTTCATGTGACCACCTGTCCGTTTTCGATCCGCATCGTTTTGCAACCCAGCCGCGCAGGTTGGTCGGGGTCGTGTGTGACGAGGAGGATCGTGATGCCTTCCTCCATCAGGCCGTGCAACAGGGCTTCGACCAGTTGGGTGGTTTCTGTATCAAGGGCGGCTGTCGGTTCGTCCAGTAGCAGCACACCCGGCAGTTTTTCAAGGCAGCGTAACAAACCGAGGCGGTGCCGTTCGCCGCTCGATAAACGGGAAACTTCCCAGTTCATAGAATCGGGGGATAGGCCTATATCTGGCAGGTGTTCGGCAATTCCAGACGGATTAACGAAGTGATCGCCGACTTTATCCAGCCACCAGCCGGTTTCGGCAGGAAGCATAGCGACATGTTTGCGCCACTCGGGGGCTGGTGTTTTGGAGCGGGTCATTTGCGCTGTCGTGACCTCGCCTGTATTGGGATCAAGGTCGACTATCGCGCGCAGCAGCAGGGATTTACCTGCACCAGAGGGGCCGGTGATTGCAAGACACTCGCCATCGCCAACCGTAAAATCAACGGGGCCAAGACCTGATCGCTGCAAGGATTTTACGGTTATCATTTCATGCGTCGCCTTTCGCTCCATGCCATTAGTAAAGCACCAAGGATGATAATTCCAGCACCTGCGAGGCTTAATGACGAAGGTGTAACGTCGAAAATTGCGAAATCGTATAGGGCCGCGAATACGAGAGTGGCGTAGAATAGCGGGGCAACGAAGCTGGCATCTCCGCGACGAATAGCGAAGAGGAATAGGGATTGTGCCGAGACCATCAGCAGGCCGATAGCGCCAAGCCCGAGCCATTGCATCGGGGTTGGCCATATCCAGACGAACAGGGTCGCGATACCGGACAGGATGGTGCCAAACCCGTTTGAGAATAGCAGGATTTGTATGGTACCCTCACGGCCGCTTAGAAGTTTAACGATGATGATTTCGAAGGCCAGAACCAAGGCAGAAAATAGCGCAATCAGGGCCGCTGGTTGAAAGGAACTTGCGCCAGGGCGGATTAGAAGTATCGCGCCGACAACAGAGAGTGCGGCGGCAGCCCAGCGACGCGGTCCGACGCTTTCACCAAGTAACGGGATAGCCAGAACCATTGCGATGATGGGGTTCAGCATGCTGATGGCCGTTGCGTCCGCCAGGGGGATCAGGGTTGCAGCGGCGAACATGCTTGTCACGCCTAGTGACCCTGCGACGGCCCGCCCAACGTGCAGATGCAGGGCTGGTGTTGTGAATGCAGGGCGAATGATTGCCGTGGTTAATACCAGTGCGAGTAGCGCAAATACATAACGTCCAGTAGTTATTTGGAACGGATTAAGTGCCGGTCCAAGCACCTCGGTTCCCAGCACTTTAGCCAGCAAGCTGGTTCCGGCCACCAAGGCACTGGCAGCAAGCATCAGCATCACAGTAAATGCGAGTTTATGTGTATTCATGCGCGAGATCAT
>DFBD01000265.1:12443-12985 GCA_002367255.1 Rhodobacterales bacterium UBA3089
CCCCCGATTGACTTGAAGTCTGCTTTCCGGCATGAGTTGCAAATGCCCGTCTGCAAGAACGCAGGCGGGTGTTTTATTGGAAAACAAAGGAGACAGACGTGATTAGCCCCGTACTACCGACATATGCGCGGGCACCGCTTTCATTCGTGAAAGGTCAGGGCCCTTGGCTTGAAACCGAAGATGGAACACGCTTTTTGGACATGGGGGCTGGCATTGCCGTGAACTCCCTTGGCCATGCGAACCCCATCCTCGTTGCGGCATTGACGGATCAGGCGCGACGATTGTGGCACACGTCCAACCTTTACGACATCCCCAACCAGCAGGCCTTGGCCGAGCGTTTGGTCGAGCATACCTTTGCGGACACGGTGTTTTTCACCAACTCGGGAACCGAGGCGACAGAGGCTTCGGTCAAGATGGTTCGCAAGTATTTTGATCACATTGGCCAGTCTGAGCGTTACCGGATTATTACTTGCGAAGGCGCGTTTCACGGGCGGACATTAGGGATGATCTCGGCGGCAGGATCCGAGAAACTGACCAAAGGT
>DFBD01000245.1 GCA_002367255.1 Rhodobacterales bacterium UBA3089
GTACACAACCCGTACACAATGCGTATGTCCATTTTTTAGGTGTGGTTTGTTAAGGTTTTGCCCCCCGATCAAGTCGGGGGGAAATTTGCCGGGCGCAAAGCCCCCCTTTATCCTGCCAAAAATTTATTGCATAAGCCCTCCACAGATAAATCTTAACGAACGAGCGCTCCGATGCATGACATACGTATGATCCGTGAAAACCCCGAAGCTTTTGATGCGGGTCTGGCCCGTCGGGGTTTGTCTGCGATGTCCTCGGAAATTCTGGCGATTGATACGGCGCGGCGCACCAAAATTCGGGCGGCGGAAGAGGCTTTGGCCGAGCGCAATGCTGCCAGCAAGATGGTTGGGGCGGCGAAGGCCGCTGGCGACGAGGCCGAGTTTGAACGGTTGCGGGCGTTGGTTGGTGACAAGAAGGCCGAGATTGCCAAGCTGGAAGACGAATCCAAGGCCGAAGATGCGCGGCTGAATGAATTGCTGATGGGCATTCCCAACATCCCCGCCGATGACATTCCCGATGGCACGGATGAGGACGATAATGTCGAGGTGAACCGTTTTGGCAGCCCGCGCAATTTCGCTTTTAGTCCTAAGGAACATTTCGAGGTTGCGGGTGCGGCAGAGGGCCTCGATTTTGAACTGGCGGCGAAACTGTCGGGGTCTCGGTTCGTGGTGCTTCGCGGTGCGATGGTTCGCCTGCACCGCGCACTTGGGCAGTTCATGCTGGACACGCATGTGGACAAAAACGGCTTTACCGAGATGTGGACGCCGGTTCTGGTGCGCGACGAGGCGATGTATGGATCGGGGCAGTTGCCGAAGTTCGCCGAAGACAGCTATCGCACCGAAAACGGTTGGTGGTTGATTCCGACGGCCGAGGTTACGCTTGTTAACACCGTGGCCGATGACATTCTGGATGAGGGCGACCTGCCCCGCCGCATGACAGCACTTTCGCAGTGCTTCCGTTCCGAGGCCGGATCCGCGGGCCGTGATACGGCTGGCATGTTGCGCCAGCACCAGTTTGAAAAGGTCGAGATGGTTTCGATCACGCGGCCAGAAGATAGCGCGGCGGAACTGGATATGATGGTAAAATGCGCCGAGGGCATTCTGGAGGCGCTGGAAATTCCGTATCGCACCGTGGTCTTGTGCACGGGCGATCTGGGTTTCGGGATGCGCCGGACATATGACATCGAGGCTTGGCTGCCAGGGCAAAACAGCTATCGCGAGATTTCGTCTTGTTCTGTGGCAGATGATTTTCAGGCGCGGCGCATGAACGCGCGGTATCGGCCAGAGGGTGGCAAGCCGGATTTTGTGCATACGCTAAACGGTTCCGGTCTAGCGATTGGACGCACGTTGATTGCTGTGGTGGAGAACTATCAGCAAGAGGATGGCTCGATCGCTATTCCGGCGGTTTTGCAGGCGTATATGGGTGGAAATACGGTGATTACGGCGGATGGTGCGCTGGCGTAACTACTCGGCCTTTTGAGCAACAAGCCAACGTGTAAGAACACGCAACCGGATAAACGCGATTATCAATATCAAAACCAAAATGAACGTAGTCAAATACGGTTCAGCATGGCGAATGTATAGCAACACATTGGGAACGCCTGTGATCGTGCTATCAACGAAAGCCGCATAATGATAGATGAAATCGTAGGCCAAATACAGGACCGATATCAAAAAACTATCGCGTAGTGTGGCGATCACCAAGACCCACGGCTCAATGGCTGGCTGGATGGACGTATCCTCCCGCCCTCGACCAAAGTAAGTCAAGAACAGGGCTACTAACCCAATGGTCAGTGCGATGCTTACCAATGCAAAGCTGATATTAATTCGACCGACCGTTGGGGACATCATAAATTCGAAAAATTCGTTCTGGGCGTATAAGTTATCCAAAATAGCACCTCCATATTTCAACTATCATAAGTTCACAGTAGAATACGCCTATCTGTGCGCTATAAGCAAGAAACGGGTCGCTGTTTGGGTGGCCCGCGTCTAAGCATCGGGTTCATTTGAAAGGAACCCGATGTCTATACTATTTCACGCTATGCCAACCGATGTGGTTCGGGCCTTGCAAAACGAACAACCCGATTATTACGGACAACCTGCCGAAGAGACAATTTCTGATGGCGCGGGCAACCCGTGTCGTCATTGCTTGTCGGACACGCCCGAGGGGGCGCGGATGTTAATCCTTGCCTATCGCCCGTTTGCTGATGACCAGCCCTATGCCGAAGTCGGGCCGATATTTCTGTGCGGGGATACTTGCGAACGGTTTGAGACCTCGGGCTCGCTACCGCCAATCTTGCGAACCTCGCCGGATTATCTGATCAAGGGATACGGGGCGGACGACCGGATTGTGTATGGCACGGGCGTGGTCATCGCGCCGGACAAATTGACTGAAGCATGCGAGGGCATATTTACCGACACCACGGTCGCGTATATCCACGTTCGATCCGCCAGAAATAACTGTTATCAATGCAAGATCACCCGTGCATCTGCATAAGCATGGTATTTTCGACTCACATTTAGATGAAATGCGTTAACTGTCTTTGCGGTTCTAGACTAGCCCTGCAGTTCTGCCTAAAAAGGGGGAAACTGGAACAAGGGCAGATGTTATGCGTATTTTAATCACCAATGATGACGGCATTACCGCCCCCGGTTTGGAAGTGATCGAGGCAATCGCCGCCGATCTGGCTGGCCCCGATGGCGAGGTTTGGGTCGTAGCCCCGGCGTTCGAGCAATCCGGTGTCTCGCATTGCATTTCCTACATCCGCCCGATGTTGTTGCAAAAAATGGGCGAGCGGCGCTATGCGGTTGAGGGATCGCCGGCCGATTGCATGTTGGCAGGTCTGTTCGAGGTGCTGAAAGACAACCCGCCGGATTTGATCCTGTCAGGGGTTAATCGGGGTCACAATGTTGCCGAGGACACGCTTTATTCCGGCACAATCGGTGGCGCGATCGAGGCGACTTTGCATGGTTTCAAGGCCATCGCCATGTCGCAGTATTACAGCCGCGGCAACGCCGTCCTGGATGACCCGTTTCAGGCCGCGCGCGTGCATGGCGCCGATATTTGCCGTCGCTTGATGGCCGATGCCAAGTGGCACGACCAACCTTACGGCGTGTTCTACAATATCAATTTCCCCCCTGTTCCCGCGAACCAGACCAAAGGTGTCAAGGCAACGGTTCAGGGCCAGCGCCCAACGGGCTCTTTCGGGGTAGAACCCCATGTGGCCCCCAACGGGCGTCGGTATTTGTGGATATCGGCCAATCCGGAAAACACGAGTGCGCCCATAGGCTCGGACGCGCGAGAAGCTGCCGAGAACTGGATCACCGTCACCCCGCTTCGTGCCGATTTAACCGCGCACGATGTGCTTTCGGATTTGGAAAAGTTGTTTTAGATCATGAACCTGACCGAAAAACGTATGCAGTTTATCTTGACGCTTCGCAGCAAAGGCGTTTCAGATAAGAGGGTTCTGGCTGCGATGGAAAGCACCCCGCGCGACGCATTTCTGGAGGGGATTTTCAAGGAGCGCGCATACGAAGACCGCCCGTTACCTATCGGGCGGGGCCAGACGATCAGCCAACCTTCGGTCGTCGCACAAATGACAGAGGCATTGGAATTAAACAACCGTTGCAAGGTGTTAGAGGTTGGCACCGGATCCGGCTATCAGGCCGCGATCTTGTCCAAACTTGCGCGGCGCGTATACACGGTCGAGCGGCACCGCCCCTTGGCGCGGGCTGCTCGGGAATTGTTTCAGCAGCTTGATTACAGCAATATCATGGTTGTTACGGGCGATGGATCGCTTGGATTGCCTGAACAGGCACCATTTGACCGCATATTATTAACCGCCGCCGCAGAAGACCCGCCTGCGAATTTGCTAGCGCAGCTAAAGCCCGGTGGAATCATGGTTTTACCGGTTGGGCAGACGGACACTGTGCAAGCGATGATAAAGGTGGTAAAAACCGATAACGGCTTGGAATATACCGAGCTTGGAGAGGTCCGGTTCGTCCCGTTACTTGAAGGGGTGGCAAAGGACTCAGAACATTGAGTAACGCCCGAAACCGGGCAAACGAGCATAGGTACTATTATGAAATACATTGGTAAACGCACCCGCATTGCCGCAATTTTGCTGGCGACCGGTTTCCTTTCAGCTTGTGGCGAGGTTGATGTTCCTAAATTCCGGGTTCCCGATTTGGGGCTCAATTCCTCGCCAGCACCAGTGATTGACCGCCCGTTGCCGGACAACCGCGGGGTCATCACGTATGAGACCTATCAAGTTATGGTCGCCCGTACCGGTGACACGGTGATGACAATGGCACAGCGCATCGGTATGTCACCCGAAGAGCTGGCCCGCCATAACGGGCTTACGATTAGGTACGCCCCGCGTGTGGGCGAGGTTTTGGCGATACCGCGTAATGTTGGCGGCTCGGTTGTTGGAAGCCCGTCTGGCTGGACGCCTGATTTGGCGATCACAGCGATTGATAATGCCGCTGGCGGCGGGATCGTTGTAACGGAGCCATCGCTTGGCCGCCCCGATGAACCCCTTCGCCACCGCGTTGAATCGGGTGATTCCGCGTATTCCATCGCGCGGCTATACAATGTTTCTGTAACGGCTTTGGCTTCGTGGAACGGTTTGGGCCCTGATCTGGGTGTTCGTACCGGGCAAGAGCTGATCATTCCTGTGCCAGACACATCACGCACAACAGAAGCACCTGTTGCCCCTGCGACCACGCCGAGTGTTGCCCCAACTCCGGCACCAGCACCACCTGCGCCAGCTGCGCCTGTGACTGCGGCACCTTCGGCAACCGGTTTCGTGAAACCGGTCGATGGCACAGTCAACCGCCCGTACAATCCGCAAGAAGGCCGCAACAAAAACGATGGTATAGATTACGCAGCCCCGGCTGGGTCGGACGTACATGTAGCTGCCGACGGAGTGGTGGCGCTGGTTTCCACCTCGACTGGTGGGTTGGGCACAATTGTACTGGTGCGCCACGCTAACGATATTCTGACGATCTATGGTCGTGTGGATAAAGTCACCGTTGCCAAAGGCGATACGGTCCGGCGTGGTCAGGTTATCGGAGCCGTTGCAGCAGGTGACCCTGCCACGATGCACTTCGAGGTTCGCAAAGGCACTGACAGTGTCGATCCGGCACCTTACTTGCGTTAAATAACAATCCCGCCGATCACCTTGGCAACGGCGGGATTGGTTTCTATTTCAATTGATGATAGCTGAACGCCTTTGCACGATTCGTGCCTGGTAATCAGAGGGTTTTAAGATGGGCATCGCGCATAACAATGTACTGGCCATCGACTTTGGAACGTCTAATTCCGCCGTCGCTGTATTTGACAACGAAGCGATCAAGCGGTTGCAGATGGAGGATGGCTCCGACACGCTTCCGACCGCGATATTTTTTGATTTTTCCACAGGGGAAACCCGTATTGGCTCGGCTGCCAACGACCTTCTGATGAAGGGGGCGGAGGGACGGTATATGCGATCCCTTAAACGGGTTTTGGGCACATCCCTGATGGGGGAAAAGCGTTTGCTGATGGGGAAGTATGTTGATTTTTACGACATCATCGGCGGTTTTTTGGCGGAACTAAAGGCGCGGGCCGAACGGATTGAGGGGCGAGCGTTTACCCATGCATTATCCGGCCGCCCTGTGCGGTTTCACGATGACGCCTATAAGGATAAAAGTGCCGAGGACGACCTGCGTAAATGTTACCAACGCGCGGGTTTTTTGTCGGTTGAATTCATGTATGAGCCCGAGGCGGCCGCGTTGGCGAACAACGTTCTGGGTAAGGACCACTCGCTTGGGCTGATCGTAGATATTGGTGGCGGAACCTCGGACTTTTCGGTTTTTCGCTCGAACGCGGCGCATTCGGTTGAAATCCTTGCGTCTTACGGTGAACGCTTCGGCGGCACGGATTTTGACAAGACCCTGAACGTGCGCCACTTCATGCCGCTGCTTGGCAAGGATGCCGCATTACGCAGGGTTTTGGGTTCAGGCACCGCGCGTGCGCCTGTCGCGCTTTTCAATGATCTGGCAACATGGGAGAAAATTCCCTTTATGTATACGCCGGAAACCTTGCGCCTTGCGCGCGATCTAGAGCGTCATGCCTTGGATCGCGTCCCGTTCAAGCGGCTGATTGACGTGTTGGAATACGAACTGGCGCATGAACTTTCTATGCTGGCAGAGCGTACTAAAATAGCGGTAAATCAGGCGAGTGCGGCCTGTTCGATTGATCTGGGATTGATTGAAAACGGCACGCATATCGAAATTCTGCCTAACAATCTGGGGGCAATGATGGCTATTCATCACGACCGGATTATCGCAGCTGTTAACGAAACATTAACCATGGCCACCTGTAAACCGGATGAAATTACCGATGTGATTTTCGTTGGCGGGTCGAGTTTGATGCGCTTTGTTAGCGACGCTTTGGCTGAGACTTTTCCGAACGTCGAAACGCACACCTCGGCCGTTTTCACCGCAGTGGTGGACGGGTTGGCCATTGCAACGGCTAGATCTTGATGCCGCGCCGTCCCGCCAGATCGGTCACATATTGCCACGCCACGCGTCCCGAGCGGCTGCCACGGGTTTGTTGCCATTCAATGGCCTCGGCCCGTAGCGTTTCATCGGAAATCTCGATCCCCAGCGCATCGCAATACCCACGGATCATCGCCAGATAGTCATCCTGATCGCACGGATGGAACCCCAGCCACAGGCCAAAGCGGTCGGATAGGGAAACCTTTTCCTCAACCGCT
>DFBD01000189.1 GCA_002367255.1 Rhodobacterales bacterium UBA3089
CGAAGCGTAAATCAGACGTTCCCATAATAGATGATCTTCACAGATGCTGGAGCGGCATTACTCATTCAAGTTGTCAAGCTAGTGATGATTTTATGAAATACGCTCGCCTCTCAAGTGGTTTTGCATCAATTATTGAACGATGGAGAGAGCGAGAAGGTTTTCATAACCAACTAGGGTGGGCACCGGTTGAGAACGCACTCGAACCGGAAGACCTTAGGAGGGTTACCTATAATACTGAAGAAATAACGATAAAAACCAGTCGGTTAGACAATTGCATCATTTGGATCGAAAGAGCATGGTTCGACACGATCGTGTTTGGCCAAAGTATAACTGCTCTCCGCCAAGATCGAACATTATATCAAGATTCTTTGGTGGATTTTCGCTCTCTTGGTGGAAATGCGATTTTCCGAGATGATTCCTCTGGGCGAGAGGCATTTGATACTCTAAAATTGGCAGTTCCGATCGGCATTGCGACAAGTGGCTCCCCATGTCCTGGTAGCGTGGAAGAGATATCCGATGAAGTTTTGGTGTTAATATATAGAATATATTAATCTCCAAATCTTGCCTCTCGTTCACTTATGGTGATGGGTCCAGACATTATAGAACCAGGCACCCTCTGCGATTGGCACATTAGAGCGCCCATCCAATGCCCGGGCAAGGACCGCTAACGAAGCGTCCTTTTCCTTGCGCGTTACATCCAGAAAGCCGTTCACAACTTCATCCGGGGCTTCCGAACTTGCTGCCCGCGCCAGCATCAATTCCAACGCGCTTCTTTGGTTGTCTGGCAGTTCTTTCATGAACCCCGCAAGTCGATCCTGAAGGTCACCCAGCTCCTCGCGATCAATCTTTAAGCTATTTTCAGTACCCATCTGACAGGTCTCCTTAGTTGAAATTATGTCTGCGCCGCTTTTTGATGCGTAGCAATGTGTTCTAACAACGGGGCATAACCACAACAGCCAGGTTCGGCCGTTCCGAATGCCTGCGTTAGCCGCCGATCATGGGGACATCCGCCCTGGCAAACTTCATACCAAGGGCAACCGGACATTTCTGACATACCATCCTCGATGTCCGATTTTGCAGACTTCAAGTTGCCCGACACCCGAAAGAGGTCAGGCAGGCTTCGGTTCTTCAAGCTGCCAAAACCGAACTCTGGTAGACCCACGTATTTGTCACAAGCCGCAACCCGGCCATCAGGTTCGAAGGTAAGGTAATGCCCGGCGCAATTTCCTGCAAAATAGCACAGCGTGGGTTGCCCACCTTGAAGTGACCGGTGCAGGTCGTCGAGTTCTCGCAGAACCAACCTATCCGCGAAACGACTTTGCCAAAGCGTGTAGACCTCTGCCATGAAATCCAAATATTCACGCCATTCAATGAAGCTATCGGCCGGGGCCCGACACTCGCATCCGTTTTCGGGCACCATATTCAAAAGGCCCACATCGCGGACATTCAGTCCTACCAAGTCATTTAGCAAAGCCTCTGCCCCAAGTTCCACTGTCTTAGGACCAACGACGCACAAAAGTGCAAGTGGCAGTTCCTTCGCGCGCATCGCCTCAATTCCCGAACGTACCTTGTCCCAGGTTGGCCGCCCCGCTTTGTTCAACCGCAGGCTGTCGTGCAACTGACGTGGCGCATCAATGCTGACGCCGACAGAGAACTCATAGTGCTGGAAAAGCTGCAGCAAGGGCTCGCTGATCCTCACACCATTGGTCTGGATCGAGTTGTGAATGCGCGTGCCGGATTGTTTAAGGCGCGACTGCAAGAACATTGCTTTCAGAAAAAACGCGCTTTCCAAAAGTGTCACTTCGCCGCCGTGCCATATGAATTCAACATGTTTTAGACGAGGCAAGGCTAAGGTCTGTGCCATGACCTCAGCCAAAACCTCGAATGACATGTCATGAGAGTCGTCGTTCCGCCACGCGCGGCAATAGGTACAGCGCAAATTGCAACGGCGCGTGGCCTTTAGGATTACCACGAGACTGTGAGTCTTTGTGTTTTGGTTAGGTTCCACCCGCGCCTTAGCCGCGTCGAAAGCTGCGATCTCGCCAGGTGCCAAGATAGCGCCCGGCGAAACCAATTTGAGTTGGTCGTGCCCCGGAAGCCCCAAAAACAGCAAACGGTCTAAAGCAGCACGGTCTCGATCAGGCAAAGCCTGCGAGAATTTCGACAGCGCATCTGCCAAAGCATTACTTTCCGCCGGTTTCAGCATAACTCAACCACCCGGTCCGCTAGGGCCGCAGCGCTCAGATCTTCAACCAAAGCGCCTGTGATCGGTAAACTGGAGGCGTTTTCAATGAAAAGCCACTGCCCTCCCGGATTGCATTCCAGAAACACCATTCGGCCGGACGTCTCGACGACAAAATCATAGGCGGCATAGTGCAGACCTAACTGCTGATGCAGTGCCAAGAGTTTGCTTTTCACATCTGCTGGTAAGGTGAATGTGGCATACATATCCCGGAATTGGTCGCGCCGCCAATCTGTGCGTGTGGCATCGTCAGACTGAGAGTCTATTCGGCAAGCAAATACCCGGGTTCCGACCACGGTCACCCTTAGTTCAAAGTCCTTTTCAATATATTCTTGGAAAATTCCAGGTGCGAGCCGGATGTTTTCCCGCGACGCCACTATATCAGGAGCGAATACCTCATTGGTGTAAATGATGTCGTAGGGCGGGATCAGATAAGAACTGAGTGTCTTGTAAATAACCCGTTCGTGCCGTTCAAACAGGTCCAAAACCTGAAGATTATCATTGCCGATTACCGTATCAGGGATCGCAAGGCCAAGAGTCCGCGCCATAACCAGCTGGCGGGTTTTCAGCGCGGCCTCGCGATGCTGTGCAAGGTCGTTCACCCAAAAAGCCTGCGGTGTCAACGCTTGCAGACTACCGAGCAACTGCTTCCATTCCGACCAACGAAAACGCTCATTTTCGTTACCAGAACCGCCCGCGAATTCCACCGGCACCGCTGGCTTGACGCGCCACCAAACCGCCGCCGCAGAGGCCAAAGCCACTGGGCCATCACCGGTGTCCACCTCGGCTTCTGGCGCAAATGCATTTATCCGCGCCGACACTGTATCAGGTCCGTGCCGATCTAGGCAAATCGTCTCGACTCCGCGTTCGGCTAAGGCGTTAGTCACAGTCTCGATATGGATGTCCGGATATTGGCCAACGACGAGAACGAAACGTTCACCCGTCGACATCGGCATCTGTATCCAGCCATGTTACCGTCCCAGAACCCGTCGCAGTCAAATCCGCACCAACCAGGTTGGCGGCTTCGCGAAACTGCAAACCAAAGGGGATCAACGAAACGTTAAAGTCATCCCCAAAGTTGGTCTTCGCCAGTTCTTTAAGCTCAACCATCGACTCGTCATCGGGCTGGAATCCGCTCGCTTTGACCTGTGCGGCAAACTTCTCACCACGAGTAAGTGCCTCATGCGCCTCGGGCGGGCATTTAAGATCTTCTGTGTTCATTCCAAACCGCGACGCAAATTTCTTAGGCGAGTCCAAGAATTCTTTACCAAGTTTGTCGCTGTCGTTCGCCAGTGCCGGGAAAAATGCTCCCTTACCTTTTGCCATGATAGAAACCTCCTTGCTTTTGCAATACACGGCAACAGGGTAGCACTAGATGCGATTCTATCAAAGCGCGAATTTGATTTGGGCATTCCCGCAATACCAATGAGAATGCAATTCCAACGAAAAGTTCCGCTTTCAAGGAGTCCAAAAAAATCGATGGGGTCAGCCAATTTTGTTGCCGAACATAATCTTGTGGAAAATCTTTGGTCACAGACAGACCTTTACAAAAAAGTTGGACGGCCTCTTTCACGTTTCGAACGCTGCCATCAAAGTAGACTTAATCACAGTCGCAGATATCTGGTACTTTGGATCGAACTCGGCAAGGTGATCGTGAAGCAAGCCCAGATCGACCTAATGCCTAGAGTCACACAACCGATCCGCTTCGCCATGCTGTCTTAACAGCGATTTGTCTGACGAGTACCTTTGCGTTCAATATGTCTTCAATCGCGCGTCATTCAAATAAATTGGCTCTCTGTGGACCATCTCAAATTTTTTCACTTCTCAGAAAAATTGGGCATTTGGCGCAACCCAGTTTAGAATGTGCCCCGCTGTGAACTCACGCTGAAGTGCAGTTTTCTGATTTGTGCTTTTACTCCACCCGGTTCTGTATTTCCATC
>DFBD01000003.1 GCA_002367255.1 Rhodobacterales bacterium UBA3089
GCGCGGATATTGCGTGCAATATACGTGCCTCCGACCATATCCAAAATCAGATCAACACCGCGCCCTTTTGTGGCCGCCTTCACGACCTCAACGTAGTCTTCTTCATTGTAATTAATCGCCAGTTCCGCGCCCAATTCCAAACATTTGGCGCATTTTTCAGCCGAACCGGCCGTTGCAAACACCCGCGCACCCATGGCGCTGGCCAACTGGATCGCTGTTGTGCCAATGCCGGACGTGCCGCCATGCACCAGAAACACTTCCCCCGCTTCAAGGCAACCGCGCTCAAAAACATTAGTCCAGACGGTGAAAAAGGTTTCGGGCAAAGCTGCGGCCTCGACCATCGACAGGCCCGCCGGAACGGACAGCGCGTGATCTTGGTGTGTCGTCACATATTCCGCGTATCCACCACCCGGAAGCAATGCACAAACCTTGTCACCAACCGCCCAACGGCTGACGTCTGCGCCAACGGCGACAACCTCGCCCGCGCATTCCAGACCGGGCAAATCGGACGCATCCGGTGGCGGCGCATAAGCCCCTGCCCTTTGCAGGGCATCAGGTCGGTTAACCCCCGCTGCCACGACCTTGATCAAAATATCCTCGGCACCTGGAACGGGCACGGGGCGTGTTACAGGCAGCAATACCTCCGGTCCGCCGGACTCGCTAATTTCAATTGCATGCATTGTGCTGGGTAGAGTCATAACACTTCCTTAATTTGAATGGGCATAATCCCAATAAAGCGACCGCGCCCGCGTACCAATCTGGGTAGATGGCAACTGTTTGTCTTCAAACCGCGTCACCGGCGTAATTTTAGACGCGTTCCCCGTCAGGAAAATCTCGCTGGCATCCGTGAAATCCTTAACTGTCAGACTGGTTTCTGTCACCTTCAACCCGTCATCCTTCAGCAATGCAATCGTCCGTTGGCGTGTTATGCCGTTCAGGAACGTACCATTGGGCGCAGGCGTGAACACCTCGCCGTCGCGCACTAAAAACACGTTGGTGCTAGAGGTCTCGGCGACATTATCATCGATATCCATCGACAATGCCGTATTAAAACCACGGCTGCGCGCCTCTTGCCCGATGCGACCGTTGTTAGGGTAAAGACAGGCAGCCTTGGCCTCGGTCAGGGCCATATCCTGACGTGGGCGGCGGTATGGCGAGACCGTTAGTGCGAAATCTCCGGCCTTTGGCATCGGTAATTCCTCGAGACATATCGCATAAGCCCCGGACGAAGGGTCTGCCCCCAGCATCGTCGCATCGCCTTCGACCGACCACATCATCGGGCGCAAATACAATTCCGCATCCGGTGCAAATTTAGCGACACCCTCGCGGATCAAGCCTTCGACCGTATCGCCATCAACTGGCGCATCGTATCCCATCGACTTGGCCGACCGGATAATCCGTTGCGAGTGCAAGTCCAGATCAGGCATCACACCCTCAAAATACCGCGCCCCGTCGAACACCATCGAGCCCAGCCACGTCGCATGGTCCGCAGCCCCCATAATCATCGTATTACCCTCACGCCATTCGCCATTGAACCACGTCAGGATTTTACCACCTAGTGCCATCGTTTATTTCCTTATCGAGCCGGGAAACCCCTCGGGGGCCTCACCCGGTGCTGTTACTTTATCCAATATTTTGCCCGGTCCAGCCATGAACGCCTGAACCAAAGAACTCCCGCGTATCGTCGTCTTGAACTTTTCGAACTGCATCACGTTGTCAATGCGGCGGTCGATAAACGCTTCCGTATCCTCGCCGCCGCTTTCATCGCCAAGCCAGAACAACACCGCCGACGAATACACCGCCGACAACGTCGTGCGCTTGGTATACCAGTTCACATCACGGCTGGTATCACCCAGTGCATTCCAGATTGTATCCGCCGTATTCCATATCGCCTTTGCCCCGTCGCCAGCGTGTGTTGGCAAGGCAAACAACGCTGAACCCCGACGAACCGCCTCGCGGTGGTTTTCAACCAGTTCCAGACGCAACCGAATGCCGTTGGCGATCTTCTCGCTATAGCGCATGCCGGAAGTGTCCGCCGCTGCCATAGCCGCCGCAAGCTTGCGGTCGCCATCGTAGTGAAACGCCAGCGCCAGATCGACAGCACCACGCGGAAAGGCCAGCGCTGCCAACCCGCCATCGACGCCCGAATCGGTAATCGCCGCTTTCAGGGTTTCCGCGCTCCAACCGTCAAATACGACGTGCGGAAGGGCCGCATCCAGCACTTTTGCCCGCGTTTCCGCGATATGATCTGCTTCGGTTTTCTTTGATTTGGTCATCTGGGCCTCACATTCATCCACACCATAGACAGATTGTTCCGCAGTTGCTATAGAGCGCGTTCCTGCAATTCTGCTAAATCTAACCTAGAAAGGTGGTGTAACCACATGCAGGTATCGGTTCGTGATAACAACGTCGAACAGGCTCTACGTGCTCTGAAGAAAAAACTTCAGCGCGAAGGCGTTTTCCGTGAAATGAAGCTTAAGCAACATTTCGAGAAACCTTCCGTGCGCAAAGCACGCGAGAAAGCTGAAGCTATCCGTCGTCAACGCAAGTTGGCGCGCAAGAAATTGCAACGCGAAGGCATGCTGTAAGGCTGAACTGAATTGGATTCAGGTCCATTTGACGACCCCCGCATGCAAGTGTGGGGGTTTGTCGTTTCTAGCGCATCCAAAACCCGCGGTTCTTGATCTTTTTGCGCAGTTTTTCTTCCGGCTTCAACAGGTCGTCCGGCGTAATTACCGCCCGTAACTTGTGCCCGCGCCCCTGAAACACCAACCGCTTGAAGGCTTCGGATTCTTTTAACAGCTTCTTGATCTTGTTGGGCGCACAGACTTCCTCCAACACATCAATCACCTTTTGCGGCTCGCGGGCATAAAGCAGCGACAACACACGGTAGTGACACGTTGCCGGCCCATCCAGCGATTTTGTCGGCTGCAACCCCTTGCCCCCGCCAAGCGCATGAATCACCAGCGGCAAGGCGATCTGGTCCAGCCATGGGTACAGCTCCTGCCCGTCCAACTCGTCGGGTGGGTTATCGCGGATCGCCACCGCGTATTCCATGTACTTTTCGCCAAAAATTTTCGGGCATTTGTAATAGAAAAACCCTGCATTGAAGTAGAGGTACCGCTGCCAGTATTCATCCGGCTGCCCCATATCCAGCGAGCTTTCAAAATCCAGCCCGAACTTGTCATAAAGCGATTTCCAGATATCCGCATAGCCCGGCCCATACAGGTCCGGCACCGGCCACGTGCCTTCACACCTTGAGGATGCGCTGGGTCTATCAAAATTGAACCGGACGTTATCCAACGGCCCTGTGAACAACGTATCGGTGTCGAAAAAGATAAACGGCTCGCCTTCGGGCAGCAACGCCAACGCCTCGATCTTGTTGCCATTCGGGTAGGCTGAACCGAAGGTTTTGGAATGAAACGGCACGATCTCCGCTCCAAGACTTTCCAACATGTCGCGCGTGGGTCCATCCGTTATACGTGGATCAGAATCCCATAGTTCACCGGGTTGAGGCTCGGCAAGAAACACCTTGAATTTCGCGTCATCGTGAAACTTGCGAAACGACGCCATAAACAGCAGCGCCTCATATTGAAGCCGCCCGCCTTGAACGATGCACAGGATGTTTACCACGCCACTCTCCGAAGATGAATTATCTACCAAGCAAAAGACCAGACTTTCCCCACGAGTTCAACTCAATAAGCCGATTGCGCTTGGTCAACAGCTGTCATATACCGCCCCCACCGCACCCGTAGCTCAGCTGGATAGAGCGCTGCCCTCCGAAGGCAGAGGTCACAGGTT
>DFBD01000255.1:0-2724 GCA_002367255.1 Rhodobacterales bacterium UBA3089
TGGTGTTCCACGCGGGTGACTATCTTGACGGAACGGGGCAGGCGTTGCCTTCACCGAAATTTCTAGACGTAATCCCCCTGCGCTTCGGGATTTCACAAGACACCCACTATCATGTGCCGCTATTACTATCGGCATTCGGTTATTCAACATACAGGGGCAGCTAATGGGGCAGATACGGTTCCTTCTTAACGGCGAAGATGTGGTTCTGGACAACCCGAACCCCACCGAAACCCTGCTGGATTTCCTGCGCGAAAACCGCAAGCTGAAAGGCACCAAAGAGGGCTGCAACGAGGGGGACTGCGGCGCATGCACGGTGTCAATCGCTGCACTTGAAGGCGGGCGCCTGACCCACCGTGCGCTGAATGCTTGCATCCTGTTTCTACCGCAACTTCACGGCAAATCTGTGCGCACGGTCGAGGGTATATCGGCACCTGACGGGCGTCTGCATCCTGTGCAACAAGCGTTGGTAGATTACCACGGATCGCAATGCGGGTTTTGCACCCCGGGTTTCGTTATGTCGATGTATACCGCACACCGCGACGGGCGGCAGGATTTTGATGATGTGTTTGCGGGAAACCTGTGCCGTTGCACGGGCTATGCGCCGATTATTCGCGCGGCCGAGGCTGCCGCGTTGGAGCCGCAGCCGGATTGGTTGGCAGATGAGGGCGACAGACTGGCCGCAATGGCTGATGGTGACATCACGCTGGACGGGGCATTTTTGCCCGCCACGCTTGACAGTTTTGCCGATTGGTATGTTGAAAACCCTGATGCGACGATAGTTGGCGGCGCAACGGACCTCGGCCTATGGGTCACCAAACTTATGCGCAACCTTCTGCCGACGGTGTTTGTGCATCGTCTTGAAGAATTGCAGCAGATTGAAACCACCGAAAAAGGCATCCGCATTGGCGCGGGCGTTACCGTTGCACGAGTGCGTGGCGCGATGATTGACCGTCATGCCGATTTTGCCGAGATGCTACGCCGTTACGGCTCGGTTCAGGTGCGCAATTCTGCGACGATTGGCGGGAACATTGCAAACGGCTCGCCTATTGGTGACAGTCCGCCGCCATTGATTGCGCTGGGCACGGTTCTGACCCTTCGGCGTGGGGCCGAGCGTCGCGAAGTGCTGCTTGAAGATTTCTATATCTCTTACGGGAAGCAGGATCGCGAAGCTGGTGAATTCGTTGAAAGTCTGTTTATTCCGTCGCAACCGGATACGCTGGCCGTTTACAAAATTTCGAAGCGGTTCGATCAGGATATCTCGGCGCTGAACGCGGCATTCAATATCACAGTTGAAAGCGGCGTCGTTACCGCTGCGCGTATCGCATTTGGTGGCATGGCGGCGATGCCGCAACGGTCAACAAACGTCGAAAATGCGCTTATAGGCCAGCCGTGGGTCGAGGCCACCGTTAAAACTGCCTGCGAAGCCTTCGCGCAGGATTACACCCCCATTGCGGACGTGCGCGGCACGGCTGAATACCGCCTTCGCACCGCGCAAAACCTATTGCGCCGGTATTTCCATGAAAGCACAAACCCACTAACCGAAACCCGCATTGTAGGGAGGGGTGCAGCATGAGCGTAGCCAAACCAAACCCGCACGATAGTGGCCCGATACATGTTTCCGGAAGGGCGCTGTATACGGATGATATTCCGCTAGCCGATCCTGTGCATCTGGCATTTGGCCTGTCCACGGTTGCCCACGCGGAGTTAACATCCGTTAACCTTGATGCGGTTCGCGCGGCGGATGGTGTTATCGAAGTGCTAACCGCTGCTGACCTTCCGGCAGAAAATGACGTTTCCCCGTCTGCGCATGACGAACCGATGCTGGCAACCGGAACGGTGCATTTTATTGGCCAACCGATATTCCTGGTCGTGGCGACAAGCCACCGCGCCGCGCGTTTAGCGGCGCAACTTGGTCAGATGACCTACAAAGAACTTCCCGCCTTGTTAACCATCGATGATGCCATGGCGGCAGACAGCAAGCTTGAAGACGCGATGACCTTCCAGAACGGCGATGCTGACGGCGCGATGGCCACGTCGGACAATCAGGTCGAAGGCAGCATGGAAATCGGCGGGCAGGAGCATTTCTATCTTGAAGGTCAAGCCGCATCTGCCCAACCGAACGAGGGCGACGTGTTGGTCCATTCCTCTACGCAGCACCCGACTGAAATCCAGCATAAAGTGGCCGAGGCCCTGGGCGTTCCCATGAACGCCGTGCGCGTTGAAACCCGCCGTATGGGCGGTGGTTTTGGGGGCAAGGAAAGTCAGGGCAATTCGTTGGCAGTCGCTTGTGCCGTGGTTGCGATGCGTCTGAACCGTCCGGCCAAGATGCGCTATGACCGCGATGATGATATGGTCATCACGGGCAAACGGCATGACTTCCGCATTGATTACAAAGCGGGATTTGACAATAACGGTCGCCTGCAATCGGTGGTCTTTGAACAGTTCGCCAAATGCGGCTGGGCGATGGACCTGTCCTTGCCCGTGGCCGACCGCGCCATGTTGCATGCGGATAATGCATACTACCTGCCGAACGTACGGATACTCTCGCATCGTTTGAAAACCAACACCGTGTCGAATACCGCGTATCGCGGTTTTGGCGGCCCGCAAGGTATCGTCGGGATCGAGCGGGTGATGGACCACATCGCCCATGCACTTGGCGTCGATCCGCTGGAAGTGCGCCGTGCGAATTATTACGGCGATGGGCGGGACGTGACGCCCTATCAC
>DFBD01000255.1:2855-3209 GCA_002367255.1 Rhodobacterales bacterium UBA3089
GCTGAAATTACCGCGTTCAACAAAACCTCTCCGATTTTGAAGCGGGGGATTGCGTTGACGCCCGTCAAGTTCGGGATTTCGTTTACGCTGACCCACCTCAATCAGGCGGGGGCGTTGGTGCATGTGTATTCTGACGGCTCCATCCATCTGAACCATGGCGGGACCGAGATGGGGCAGGGCTTGTTTACCAAGGTTGCACAAGTGGCGGCGACGGTGTTCGGGGTTGGCTTGGCCGACGTGAAAATCACGGCGACGGATACCGCGAAGGTTCCAAATACGTCTGCGACGGCGGCGTCGTCTGGTGCGGACCTTAATGGTATGGCCTGCAAGGCGGCGTGCGAGACGATCCGCGAA
>DFBD01000068.1:0-3661 GCA_002367255.1 Rhodobacterales bacterium UBA3089
TGCGTATTCATTATGGGCACTGGCTGCTGTGGGTTTTGTAACTTTACGTGATCTACTTGCGCATAGGTTATCGCCTGCGACGCCGTCGACCTTCGTGGCGTTGTATACCTCTGCTGCCGTTATGATTTTGGCGGGGGCTATTACAGCGACACAGGAATGGCGCGCGGTTTCACTGGATACAATTTTGTACCTTGGCGCTGCGGCGGTGTTCATCCTGATCGGATATATCGCAGGCGTCACATCCATGCGCCACGGCGAGATCGCGTTTGTTTCCCCGTTTAGGTATAGCGCCATGGTTTGGGCGTTACTGTTGGGGGCTTTTGTATTCAAGGAAATCCCCGATGGATGGACAATGCTGGGCACTGCCATCGTCGTCGGTATGGGGATTTTCACGTTTTATCGTGAACGCAACGCAGCGTCTTAAGCGTCAATATCGGCGAATTGCGTGCCAGCAGCGTTATCGGTTTTATCCCAGTCCCGCTTGACGCCAAGGCGTAACAAGATGAACGACGCCACGAAGATGGAGCTGTAAGTACCGATAACGACCCCCCAGATCATGGCGAAAGTGAACCCACGGATCACGTCGCCGCCAAGGAAATAGAGCGTTAGAAGCGCTATCAATGTGGTAACCGATGTCATAATGGTCCGCGACAGCGTTTCGTTGATCGAGAGGTTCAGAACGTCTTTCAGTTCCATCGATTTGTAGCGGCGCAGGTTTTCGCGGACGCGGTCGAACACCACAACCGTATCGTTCAACGAGTATCCGACGATGGTCAGGATGGCCGCGATGATGGTCAGGTTGAATTCGATCTGGGTGACACAGAAAATGCCGATGGTAATGAATATGTCATGCACCAGAGCAACGACCGCCCCGACAGAGAACTGCCATTCAAATCGTAGCCAGATGTAGAACAACACGGCCCCGACGGCCAGAACAATGGCGAGAACGCCTGCTTGTACCAATTCGCCCGAAACCTTTGCGCCCACGGAATCAGTTTGTAAAAACACGATGCCTTCGAAAGCGTCGCTTAGGGTGGCTTTAACCTCTTTGATCAGGTCGTTTTGAACGGCAGCGTCGTCGCCGATTTGTTCAATACGCACCATAATGACGTTATTTTCCTCACCAGTCAGGGCGGCGGCCGGGTCTGATAGCTCGGTTACGGTAACGTCGCCCTCGACCACGTCGGATAGCAAGTCGCGATATTCGCCGACTTCAACTGCTTCGGGTGTTTCGACCATAAGCATAGTGCCGCCACGGAAATCGATGCCGAAGTTCAGACCCATCGTGAAGAAGGCTATAATCGTACCGATTACCAGCGCCGAGGAAAGGCTGATGGTGATTTTGGAGAAACTGAAGAAATCAACTTTTGTTTCTTTTGGAACCAGTTTTAAACGCATGTTCCTACCCTCACACTTCGATTGTTTTAGGTTTGCGCGTCAACAGCCATGTGGCCACCAACAGGCGCGTAACCCAGATTGCAGTAAAGACCGACGTTACGATCCCGAGGCCGAGCGTTACCGCGAACCCGCGTACAGGGCCGGCGCCGACGAGCCACAGAATTAAGGCCGCAATAATTGTCGTTACGTTAGCGTCGATAATCGCCGACAAGGCTTTTTGATAGCCCAGCTCAATAGCACGGGCCGGGCCTTTGCCACTTTTCAGTTCCTCGCGAATACGTTCAAAAATCAGCACGTTGGCATCCACGGCCATACCGATGGTCAGCACAATCCCTGCAACGCCTGGCAGGGTTAGCGTAGCACCCAAAACCGACAGAAGCGCAAAGATCATTGCGACATTCAGGATTAACGCAATATTGGCAAACACGCCGAACAGGCCGTAGGACAGGACCATAAAGACCAGTATCAGCACGAACGCCACCACAGTAGCCTTCTTGCCCGCTTCAATCGAATCCTTGCCCAGTTCCGGCCCGACGGTCCGTTGTTCAAGCACGCTGATTTCCGCAGGCAAGGCCCCGGCGCGCAGCAGGATGGCAAGGCGTGTGCTTTCCTCGACCGTGAAATTACCGGTTATAATCCCCGAGCCGCCAGGGATATGGCTTTGGATTGTCGGGGCCGAGATAACTTTTTCGTCCAGAGAAATCGCAAACGGGCTGCCGATATTTTCAGCGGTATAAACACCAAATTTGCGCCCACCTGCGGGGTTGAACCGGAAGTTCACCGCCGGGCGACCGTTCTGGTCAAATGTCGGTTGCGCATCGACCAGTTGATCGCCTGTCACAACGGCAATGCGGTCAAGAACGTAATACAGCCCCTCTTGTTCGGCATCAGGGTAAACCACGTTTCCAGTGCCTGCGCGGATATCCGGATCAGATGTCGTTTGCACAACAGACAAGAACGAAAGTTTCGCGGTTTGACCAATTAGGTCCAGCAATTCTTCGGCAGAACCAATACCGGGCACCTGCACCAGCACACGGTCAGCGCCTTGACGCTGGATGGTTGGTTCGCGGGTTCCGGCCTCGTCTACGCGGCGGCGGATGATTTCCAGGGATTGTTGCATTGTGCGGTCGTCCATGGCGATCATTTCGGCCTCGGACAGTTTGAAAATCAGAACAGCACCTTCGTTGGAAACCTCAAAGTCACGCGAACCGGCACCTGTCAGGGTAACGACAGGGCGGGTCAGATCACCAACAACCTGAAGGGCTTTTTGCATGCCTTCCGGCTCGCCAATTTTAACGCGCAGTTCGTTGGGATCACTGTCTTGACGACGCACGGAACCGACTTCGTCTTTGACCTCGCGCAATACGTCGCGCACTTCGGGCCACATGGAATCGAGGCGGTCTGCATAGACATCCTCGACTGCAACTTCGACCAGCAGGTGCGCCCCGCCGCGAAGATCCAATCCCAGATTAACCAGCATATTGGGCAGGTAATCAGGCCAAGCGGCCATCTCGGCCTCCATCTCGGGGGTGGCGACAACGCCAGCCTCCATCAGCGAGCGTGCGTCATTGGCCTTTTCGACCTTGGTATAAAACATGTTAGGCATGGAAAAGAATATGCCAAGCAGGCACAAGAACCAGATTAGCCCCTTCTTCCAGATCGAAAATTGCAACATATCGGTAGTATCCCGTAAAAAAGGCCACCCGTGAGTGGCCCTAAAAAGGTTTTAGGAGGGCTCGGTCTTGTTCATCACTTGTGTGATGGTGTGCTTGAGAATACGGACTTTAACGTCTGCCGCGATCTCGACTTCTACTTCGTTGTCTTCTTTGATCTTGGTAACTTTGCCGATGATACCGCCTTGCGTTACAATCTGGTCGCCTTTGCGCAGCGCTTCGACCATATTGCTGTGATCCTTCATCTTTTTCTGCTGAGGACGGATCATCAGAAAATACATGATGGCGAAAATCAGGATGATTGGAACAAAACCGCCAAGGCTGGACGTTAGGCTGCCCCCTGCGGCTTGAGCGTATGCTGGTGATGCGAACATCTGTAATCCCTTCGTAAATCGGCACAAATTGCCGTGAAAAATCTGCGCGGACCCTAAAACGCCCATGGCTGGTTTGCAAGGCGATTGGATGTAAAACTTGTTGTAATTTCAAATGGGCAATTTTTGGGTGGGTTGCAAGATGCACACAAGCCTTATGATTGCGATTTCTCATGCGTGGCTTGATGAAAGAGGCGTGGCAAAGTCAAGGTCGGCCAT
>DFBD01000068.1:3814-5864 GCA_002367255.1 Rhodobacterales bacterium UBA3089
TTTCGATGCCAGAATTTGTTCGATTCCGCGGGCGACAGATAACAGTTTTCCCTCGCCCCGGTTCGGGCCGATAAGTTGTATCCCCATCGGCATGCCGTCTGGCATAAATCCGACAGGCAGGGAAATCGCGGGTAAACCGGTCACGGTCGAAAGGTTAGAAAAGCGTAGCCAATCAAGATAATCCCCAAGAGGCTGGCCATCCACATCGGTTGGATATTCCTCGGATAGCGGACCGGCAGACAGGCCAACGACAGGACATGCTATCACATCAAAACTGCTTAGTACGCTACTGATATTACTAAGTAATATGCTTCTGTTAATCTGTGCGTCCGCGATTTTGTCGACGGTCAGAGTTTTTCCAAAAGCAACATTTTCGATGATCGTGGGTTTCAGGTTCTGACGAATAGCGTCGGGCATACGGCTGTATTGCGCAAGGAAGGCAATGCCGCGTAATGTACGAAAAGTCGCGTTCAAGGTGGCGGTTTGCAAGGGAACCTCTGCCACCGAACAGCCGTTTTTTTCGATTGTACCGAGCGCATCCCCCAAGACTTTAGATACCTCGGTTGAAACCAGACCATGCCCGCCTAAATCCGGGGAATAGGCAATTCGCAGGTTTTCTGTTGGATTTCCAGCGGCGCGAAGGAAGGATTCATCAGGTTTTTCGATGGAAATCGGGCTGCCTTGTTCAAACCCTACCATAGCATCCAGAAACAAAGCGCAATCGGTGACAGACCGCGCCATAGGGCCTTGAACGCCTTCGGTATTCCAAGCCGTCAGAACGCCACCACCCCCCGCACGACCCGGGCTTGGCCGAAGGCCGACGACGCCACAATATGCGGCTGGCGTTCGCAACGACCCGCCATAATCAGACCCGTGCGCCAGCCATACCTCGCCTGTTGCAAGTGCCGCAGCAGCGCCACCAGACGAGCCACCAGCATTGCGGGTAGTGTTCCACGGGTTGGCCGTTGACCCGAACACATCGTTAAACGTATTCCCGCCTGCGCCAAGTTCAGGCGTATTGGATTTACCGACGACGACAGCGCCATTGCCTTCCAGCACTTCAACCAACGGTTCGCTGGTTGCGGGGATGTTGTTGGCCAAGCCTTTGGTTCCGTAGGTGGTTTTGACACCACCCACAGCCATTAAGTCTTTGATGGCAATCGGGAGACCAGACAGCAGGCTATTCTTGCGAACGCGTTCCAAGGCCTGCCTTGCCCGATCTTCGCACAATATAGGCATTGCGTTGACTTCAGGTTCCACCTGCTCGCAGCGCTTCATGCTGGCGTCAAGTAGTTCGGCCGGTGATACCTCGCCCCGTTTCAGCAAGCCGACGACCTCGTGTGCCTCCAGGGCGCAGAGGTCGGGGCCGGTAAATGCGGGACGGTCGATCATTAGGCTGGCATCGCTGTTTCAACCAGTTTGGCCCAGTAGGAACATCCCACAGGGATAAGGTCATCGTCAAAATCATAATCCGGGTGGTGCAGCGTCGCCGTATCGCCGTTGCCAATAAACACAAACGCACCGGGGCGGGATTCCAGCATGTAGGAGAAATCCTCACCGCCCATGACCGGAGCAAACTGGTCATTCACCATAGCGTCCCCAGATATTTCGCGCGCAATCGATACAGCAAAGGCTGTTTGGTCGGGATGGTTCTTGGTAACCGGATACCCGCGTTCGTAGTCGATTTTGGCAGATGCGCCGTAAGCAGCGGCTGTGTTTTCAGCGATGCGGAGAATGGCGGCCTCGGACATATCGCGTGTTTCGGGGGTCAGCGTGCGAACTGTACCCCGGATTTCAACACGTTGCGGGATGACGTTGTAGGCTTTGCTTTCGGTTTCAAAGCTGGTGACCGAAACCACAACGCTTTCAAGCGGGTCGATGGTGCGGGCAACGATCGATTGTAATGCCACCACGATGTGGCTGGAAACCAACGTCGTATCAATGCAAGTAGCAGGGTTGGCCGCATGCCCGCCCAGCCCTTCGACATGGATGGTGAACTGGTCGGTCGCCGCCATCAAAGGCCCGGCGCGGGTGGCAAACTCGCCAACCT
>DFBD01000190.1:0-4050 GCA_002367255.1 Rhodobacterales bacterium UBA3089
ATCTTCCGCTCGCCTTTCGGGTTGATGTTGCGGGCGGTTAAGACCAACCAGAACCGCCTTATGTATACGGGGATCAACACCAAACCCTACACGCTTGCCGCTTTCGTTATTTCCGGCATGTACGCTGGCTTGGCTGGCGCGTTGCTGGCTTCGATGGATCCTTTGGCTGGTGCTGAACGCATGCAGTGGACCGAATCCGGCTCCATCGTTCTGATGGTTATCCTTGGCGGTGCGGGCACGTTGCTTGGGCCGGTACTTGGCGCAGGCGTTATCAAATACTTCGAAGCGATCTTCTCGCGGATCAATGACAACGTGTTGCACGAATGGTTCGATATTCTGCCCGGTTTCCTTGAAACCTTCATGGTCTGGATCATCCATCCGTTCGTTGGCAAAGGTTGGAGTCTGACCTTGGGTGCGGTGTTTATGATTATCGTGATTTTCCTACCCGGTGGCCTGATGGAAGGTGCGAACCGCATCGGTAAACGGCTTGCAAAATTAAAACGTGGCTCGGCGGATGACGCCAAGACCCCGGCTGAATAAGGAGCAAGGATTATGGGAATTCTTGAAGTCCAGAATGTCAACAAACACTTCGGCGGCTTACATGCCCTGAACAATGTAAACCTTGACGTCAAAGAGGGCGCAGTCCACGCGATTATCGGGCCGAACGGAGCAGGGAAGTCGACGTTCTTGAACTGTTTAATTGGCAAGTTGGCGCCCGATACCGGTTCGGTTATGTTCCAAGGCATACCTGTACTTGGCAAGAAGCCGCATCAGATAAACCAGATGGGTATCAGTCGTGTGTTCCAGACACCCGAGATTTTTAGTGACCTGACGGTTTTCGAAAACGTGATGATCCCGTGCTTTGCACACCGTGACGGAGCGTTCACATTGAATGCCTTGAAAAGGGTTAAAGGCGAAACGGACATCCGTGAGCAGGCTGAACAGATGTTGGTTGACGTTAATATGCAGAACAAATTGCATATGGATGCGGCCTCGCTTTCACGTGGTGATAAACGACGCTTGGAACTGGCGATGTGCTTGGCGCAAGATCCGAAATTGTTGCTATTGGATGAACCCACGGCAGGTATGGCGCGTGCGGATACCAACGCAACGATTGATCTGCTGAAACACATCGGCGAGACCCGCGGGATCACCAAGGTTATCATTGAACACGACATGCACGTGGTGTTCAGTCTTGCCGACACGATCTCGGTTTTGGCGCAGGGTGCAATTATTGCCGAAGGGCTGCCGGAGGACATTAAAGGTCATCCGAAAGTCCGCGAAGCTTACCTTGGGGAGGCAGAGGTATGAACGACAAGACGAACAGGCCAGCGTATTTTTCGCTACACGACATTCATTCGTATTACGGCGAAAGCTACATCGTGCAAGGTGTGTCTTTCAAAATCCACGAGGGCGAAATTATGGCGCTTCTGGGGCGGAATGGCGCGGGTAAAACCTCGACTCTTCGCTCCATCGCGCAGATCGGTGACCCGCAGGTAACGCACGGCGAATGTTGGCTGGACCACCAACCGCTACACGAAATGAAATCGTTCGAGGCAGCCCGTGCAGGCGTAGCCCTTGTGCCCGAAGACCGTCGGATTATTCAGGGTTTGACGGTTCAGGAAAATCTGGAGCTGGCGCAAATTGCACCACCGCATGGCTGGACAATCGAGCGGATTTACGAACTTTTCCCTCGTCTGGGGGAGCGCAAGAATCAAGAGGGCACGACCCTTTCAGGCGGCGAACAGCAGATGCTGGCGATAGGCCGCGCCTTGGCGCGCGACGTGAAATTACTTCTGCTGGACGAGCCATATGAAGGCTTAGCCCCTGTGATTGTACAGGAAATTGAAAAAACCCTGCGCCAAATCAAGGAACTTGGGATTACTACAATTATCGTGGAACAGAACGCGATTGCGGCTTTGAAGCTGGCGGATCGTGCGGTTATTCTGGATACGGGCCACGTTGTGTTTGACGGAACCGCGCAAGAGGTGCTGGACAATGAGGCGCTTCGCGAAGAATATCTCGCTATCTAACAAATTACGACCACTGGAGAAGACCATGGAACAGCATATTTATCCGCCCTCGAAAGAAACTGCCGCGAAAGCATTGATCAACGAAGATCAATATCAGGCGATGTATGCTGAATCCATCAGTGATCCCGAGGCCTTCTGGGGGGAACAGGGGCATCGCCTCGACTGGATCAAGCCTTATACGAAGGTGAAGAACACGACGTTTGAATACCCGAACGTCTCGATCAAGTGGTTCGAAGACGGGGTTTTGAATGTTTCAGCCAACTGTGTTGACCGGCATCTGAAGGACCGTGGCAATCAAACCGCGATCATCTGGGAAGGGGATAACCCCGAAGATGACGCGCATATCACATATAAGGAACTTCACGAACACGTCAGTCGTTTGGCGAATGTTTACAAGAAACTGGGCGTCAAGAAAGGCGACCGGATTGTGCTTTATATGCCAATGATCCCCGAGGCGGCTTATGCGATGCTGGCTTCGGCAAGGATCGGTGCAGTGCATTCGATTGTGTTTGCCGGTTTTTCTCCCGAGGCATTGGGCAGCCGGATCGAGGATTCCGGTGCCAAGCTGGTGGTTACCGCAGACGAGGCCCCACGCGGCGGGCGCAATACCCCGTTGAAAACGAATGTCGACAAGGCGCTGGAAATCGCCGGTGATGTTGCAACCTTGGTTGTTGAGCGCACGGGTGCGGATGTTGGCTTGAAGGCAGGCCGCGATCATTCCTACCGCGCGATGATGGCGGATGCGTCTACAGATTGTCCGCCAGAACCGATGAACGCCGAGGATCCGCTGTTCATTCTTTACACCTCTGGCTCCACAGGCAAACCCAAGGGTGTTGTGCATACGACGGGTGGGTATCTGCTTTATGCATCTATGACTCATCAGTATGTCTTTGATTACCACGATGGCGATATCTACTGGTGTACGGCTGACGTTGGCTGGGTCACGGGGCACAGCTATATTGTTTATGGCCCGCTAGCGAACGGTGCGACGACCTTGATGTTCGAAGGTATCCCGACTTATCCGGACGCCAGCCGCTTCTGGCAGGTGTGCGACAAGCACAAGGTTACCCAATTCTACACGGCCCCGACGGCGCTGCGGGCGTTGATGGGCCAAGGGGATTCTTTCGTCGAGAAATGCGATTTGTCCTCGATCCGTATTCTTGGGTCGGTTGGTGAACCTATCAATCCCGAGGCATGGGAATGGTACAACCGCGTGGTTGGCAAGGGCGAATGCCCGATTGTCGATACGTGGTGGCAAACGGAAACCGGCGGCATATTACTGACGCCTCTGCCGGGTGCTACGTCGCTAAAGCCGGGATCGGCGACCAATCCGTTCTTTGGTGTGCAGCCGGTGATCCTCAATCCGCAAACGGGTGACGAGATCACAACGACTGTGGCCGACGGGGTTCTATGCTTCAAAGACAGTTGGCCCGGGCAAATGCGGACGGTGTTTGGTGATCACGACCGCTTCATCTCGACCTATTTTGCGGACTACAAAGGGTATTACTTTGCTGGAGACGGATGTCGTCGTGACGAAGACGGATATTACTGGATTACCGGTCGTGTTGACGATGTAATCAACGTTTCCGGCCATCGTATGGGCACCGCCGAGGTGGAGTCCGCACTGGTCGCCCATGCCAAGGTGTCCGAGGCTGCCGTGGTCGGCTACCCGCACGGAATCAAAGGCCAGGGCATTTATGCTTACGTTACGTTGATGGCTGGCGAAGAGCCATCCGATGAGCTTCGTAAAGAGCTGGAGTTGTGGGTTCGCAAGGAAATCGGCCCGATAGCCAAGCCGGATTTGCTGCAATGGGCCCCGAACCTGCCGAAAACGCGTTCCGGCAAAATCATGCGCCGTATTTTGCGCAAAATCGCCGAGGATGACTTCGGATCGCTGGGCGACACGTCAACACTGGCCGACCCGTCGGTGGTGGCCAAGCTGATTGAAAACCGGATGAATCGCGAGTAACAGAATCGTTCTGGAGAACCAAAAGGCCTGCCATATGGTGGGCCTTTT
>DFBD01000190.1:4128-4595 GCA_002367255.1 Rhodobacterales bacterium UBA3089
CGGCAGGCTTTCGAATTTTACGGAACCTACAGGTGCATCGGTTAGGATGCCCTCGTCTTCCCAGTAAAAGTGCGAGTGGTCGTCAACCCTTGTGTCGAAATACGAACGATGCCCGTCCACGCTGACTTCGCGCATTAGGCCTGCCTCGCAGAATGCGCCGAGGGTATTATAAACGGTAGCGAGCGAGACTTTAGCCTCGGTATCATGCGTCAGGTCAAACAAGGATTCCGCTGTGACGTGGCGGTCGTGACCATCACCAACCAACAGTTCCGCCAAAGAAAGGCGTTGGCGGGTGGGGCGCAAACCGCCACCTGAAAGCCATGCAGAGGCACGTTGTTGTGGGGATTGAATTTCGATATTCATATTGAATTCCTATGATTTGCCTTAATATACGCTAAAAGCGCCACCAATGGCCAGACCCGTGCCAGCGCTATTGCGCCGCCTCCTGCTGCAGTGGTAAGAATACA
>DFBD01000190.1:4690-15799 GCA_002367255.1 Rhodobacterales bacterium UBA3089
GACCGTATCACCGAAGTTTCCAGTGATGGCGGGGTGCACGGCAAGGGCCATATTGTGGCGGAATTCGACATTAACCCTGACCTGTGGTTCTTCGATTGTCATTTTCCCGGCAACCCGATCATGCCCGGTTGCCTTGGCCTAGATGGCTTGTGGCAGCTGACGGGGTTCAATCTTGGCTGGCGTGGCTGGCAGGGTCGCGGGTATGCTTTGGGCGTGGGAGAGGTCAAGCTGACTGGCATGGTGCGGCCTGAACGCAAAATGCTGACGTATTACGTTGATTTCACTAAAGCCATCCAGACGCGGCGCTTGACAATGGGCGTTGCCGACGGCCGGGTCGAGGCTGATGGCGAAGTGATCTATCTGGTTAAAGATATGAAAGTCGCGTTGTCTGCCGAGTAATCTGCGGAATAATCTGAATAAAAGGAATACATTATGCGTCGCGTAGTTATCACCGGTCTAGGGATCGTTTCATCCATTGGCAATAATGCTGAAGAAGTTCTTGCCTCGTTGAAGGCCCAGAAATCCGGCATTAGTTTTGCACCGACTTATGCGGAACACGGATTTCGCAGCCAAATTCACGGGATGCCTACTATTAACTTGAAAGAAAACATCGACAAACGGGTTTGGCGTTTTATGGGCGATGGGGCTGGATATGCCTATCTGTCTATGGAACAGGCGATTGCAGATGCGGGCCTTGAAGAAAGCGACATCTCCAACGAACGCACGGGGCTGGTTGTTGGCTCTGGTGGCCCATCCACCAAACACCTTTTTGATGCCCATCAGATCGTGCTAGAGAAGGGCTCGCCCAAGCGGATGGGCCCGTTTATGGTTACGCGCGGCATGTCGTCGACAACGTCGGCTTGTCTGGCGACTCCGTTTAAGATCAAGGGCGTTAACTATTCGATCACCTCGGCTTGTTCGACTTCGGCGCATTGCATTGGTAACGGCGTTGAGCAAATCCAGTTTGGCAAGCAAGACATCGTTTTTGCCGGTGGTGGCGAGGAGTTGGACTGGACGTTGTCTTGCCTGTTCGACGCGATGGGTGCGATGTCCTCAAAGTATAACGATACACCGGAATTGGCGGCACGAGCATTTGATGCAACGCGTGATGGGTTTGTAATCGCGGGCGGCGGCGGCATGGTTGTGCTTGAGGAACTTGAGCACGCCAAAGCACGCGGTGCGAAAATTTACGCCGAGGTTACAGGCTACGGCGCGACGTCAGACGGCTACGATATGGTGGCCCCTTCAGGTGAGGGCGGCGAGCGGTCGATGAAATTGGCGATGTCGACCATTGGTGATCGTAAGGTTGACTATATCAACGCGCATGGCACATCGACTCCGGTGGGCGATGTTAAAGAAGTGGAAGCAGTTCGTCATGTGTTTGGCGAAGGTAATACGCCGTTGATTTCCTCGACCAAGTCACTGACTGGCCACAGCCTTGGCGCGACAGGTGTACAGGAGGCGATTTACTGTCTGATGATGTTGCAGAATGACTTTATCGTTGGTTCTGCGAACGTGAAGGAACTTGATCCTGCACTAAAGGCTTCCGAGATTGCCACGGCGAATATCGAAAACGCCGGGCTGGATACGGTTATTTCGAACAGCTTCGGGTTTGGTGGCACGAATGCCACATTGGCGATGAGTAAATATCATGGCTGACCTGATGAAGGGCAAACGCGGGTTGGTTATGGGCGTCGCGAATGAACGCTCGATTGCCTGGGGAATCGCCAAGGTTTTGGCCGATGAAGGCGCAGAGCTTGCGTTCACCTATCAAGGCGAGGGGTTCGGCAAACGCTTGCGCCCCTTGGCTGAAAGCGTGGGTTCATCGCTGGTTCTTCCGGCGGATGTTCAGGACGAAGCCTCGCTGGACGTGGCCTTCAAAACGCTGGAAGACGAATGGGGCGGCATAGATTTTCTGGTCCACGCCATCGCTTATGCGGATAAAGATGAACTGGCTGGCGAGTTCGTGAATACCAGCCGCGCCAACTTCCAGAACTCGCTGGATATTTCGTGCTACAGCTTTGTCGATGTGACGCGCCGTGCAGTTCCGTTGATGAAAGACGGAGGCTCGATCATAACGCTGACGTATATGGGCAGCCAGCGAGTGCAGCCAAATTATAACGTCATGGGCGTTGCGAAAGCGGCGCTTGAGGCGTCCGTGCGTTATCTGGCCAACGATTTGGGGCCAAAGGGTATTCGCGTGAATGCGATTAGCCCCGGCCCAATGAAAACACTGGCGGGTGCCGCTATTGGTGGGGCGCGTAAGGTCTATCGGACGATTGGCGAAAACGCACCTATGCGCTCCAATGCTACACCGGATTCGGTGGGTGGAACGGCGGCGTATCTGTTGTCGGATTACGGCGAATACACCACTGGCGAGATTATTCGCGTCGATGGTGGCTATCACATCATGGGTATGATGCAGCCGGAAAACCTTTAACGCGAAATAGCGTTTAACAATGGTTCCTCTTGTGCCAATGTACGGGCAACGGAGGAACCCACTAATGCCAATCACCACATGTGTATTTGATGCCTACGGAACATTGTTTGATGTAGCCGCTGCCGCACGAATTGCTGCCGCTGAACCGGGGCGCGAGGCGTTTGCCGCCAAATGGCCGCAGATTGCGCAGGATTGGCGGCTTAAACAATTGCAATACACGTGGCTGCGAGCGGTGGCAGATGCACATACGGATTTTTGGGAAGTTACGCAAAACGGGCTGGATTATGCTTTGGAAGCGGCTGGATTAGAGGATGACGAGCTGCGCGAACGATTGTTGGCTCTCTACTGGGAATTGTCGGCCTATCCTGAAGTTCCAGCCATGCTGAAAGCTTTGAAAGAAGCGGGAATGCAAACGGCGATCTTGTCAAATGGCTCGCCCGATATGCTGAAGGGCGCGGTTTCTAGTGCAGGCATTACGGACTTGTTAGACGATGTATTAAGCGTTCAGGATGTGGGTGTTTTTAAGCCTCACAGATTTGTTTACGACATGGTTTGTGACCGGTTTAGCTGTACGAAGTCCGAGGTTCTATTTGTATCGTCCAATGGGTGGGACGCGGCGAATGCATCGGGATATGGGTTCTATACGGCTTGGGTGAATCGCGCAGGGGAACCGATGGATCGCTTGCCTTGGAAACCGCAGGAGGTGATGTCGGATTTGACTGGCATACCGGAACTGGCAAAGGGAAGATCATGAAATTCACGACAAGCGACGGTTTGGAACTTGCTTATGAAGACGAGGGTGAAGGCACGGTTTTGCTGTGTCTGCCTGGTCTAACGCGGAATGCGCGAGATTTTGACGATTTGGCAGGGGCGATCAATGGAGTGCGCATTGTGCGGCTAACGTATCGTGGTCGCGGGGAGTCTGACTACGATCCGAATTACGCGAATTACAATGTCCCGCAGGAGGCGAAGGACGCGCTGGAGTTGCTCGATCATTTGAAGATCGAGAAAGCGGTGTTCGTGGGTACTTCGCGCGGAGGGATTATCGCGATGCTGACGGCGGCGATGGCCAAAGACCAGATGTCGGGTGTGGTGCTTAACGATATAGGGCCAGAAATAAACGCGGACGGGCTGGGCCGGATAATGGATTATTTGGGCGTTCAGCCCAAGGCGAAAACCTTCGAGCAGGCGGCTGCGGGGCTGCGCGCAAATATGGGTGCGGAGTTTCCGAAGCTGACGGACGCTGAATGGATTGTGCAAGCCAAACGTTGGATGGAGATGACACCAGACGGGATGCGGCTGAGTTACGATCCGAAACTTCGCGACGCTATGCTTGACCAGGAATCGCAACCGCAACCGGATCTGTGGCCCTTGTTTGATGCAATGGAAGGGCTGCCTCTGGCACTGATACGGGGGGCGAACTCGGATCTGTTAGACGAAAAGAGCGTTGTCGAGATGCAGCGCCGACGGCCTGATATGATCTATGCGAATGTACCGGACCGTGGTCATGTACCGTTTTTGGATGAACCTGAAGCGGTTGTGGCGATTGAAAAACTGATTGGGCAGGTTGGATGAATATTGAAATGATCAAAGCGGCGGCAACGAGGTTGGCGCCTGTCGTAAGGCGGACACCTATGCTTAGCTCTCCGTTTCTTGACGAGATGGCGGGCCGCCGCGTGCTGGTGAAGACTGAAAACTTGCAGCACACGGGAAGCTTCAAATTCCGTGGCGGTTGGTCGGCGTTATCCGGTATGCCGGAGGCACAGCGGGCAAAAGGAGTGTTCGCGTATTCGTCTGGTAACCACGCGCAAGGGGTGGCAATGGCGGCGGCAAAATTCGGAGTGCCTGCGGTCATTCTTATGCCGTCAGATTCGCCGGCCTTGAAGATAGAAAACACAAAGGCGCTGGGTGCGGAGGTGGTGACCTATGACCGCCTACGAGATTCACGCGAGGAACTGGGTGCGCGGTTTGCCCGCGAACGAGGGCTGACGCTGGTTAGGCCATATGACGAGCCGTTGGTGATTGCAGGGCAAGGCACGGTTGGGCTGGAGATTGTAGAGCAGGCAAAGGCCGAGGGTGTTGAGAAAGCCGATGTGCTGGTTCCATGCGGTGGCGGTGGGCTGACTTCCGGTATCTCGATAACGCTAGAGGGGACTGACCTGCGCGCGCGGCCTTGTGAACCGGAGGGGTTTGATGACGCAGCACGCTCGCTTGCTTCGGGTAAACGAGAGGTGAATGCAGCGCAGGGTGGTTCTATCTGTGATGCGATTGTTACGAACTCGCCGGGGGAAATCACGTTCCCGATTATGCTGAAGAATTGCGGCGCTGGGCTGGTTGTCAGTGATGACGAGGCAATGCAGGCGGTGGCATTGGCATTTCAGCGATTGAAAATCGTGCTGGAACCGGGGGGTGCCGTGGCACTGGCGGCGGCGTTGTTTCGGCCCGAACAGATCACAGGCGATGCTGTGATTGTGGTGGCAACCGGTGGTAATGTGGACGCAGATGTGTTTTCGCGGAGTTTGGCAACCATATGACAGACATAATCATTATAGGCGGCGGGATCGCGGGCGGCAGCCTCGCGGCAGCGGTGTCTGCCGATGCTGATGTGGTGCTGCTGGAGGCCGAAGATGTGTTCGGTTATCACGCCACGGGCCGCTCGGCTGCGATGTACGAACCGAACTACGGTAACAAGGTGATTAACACGCTGACCCGAGCCAGCCACGACGCGTTTGAGGAGGCAGATGTTCTAGCGCCACGAGGCGTGTTGTATTTGGCTGATGAAAGCGAACGGCATCTGATGGATGCGATCGCGGGTGCGGATTATAACGAACGAATTTCACTAGAAGAGGCGCTCGCGCTGGTTCCGGTTTTGAAACTGGCGCACATCAAAGACGCGGTGCTGGCTACCGCAGCATGCGACTTAGACGTGGATAAATTATTCCAAAGTAGGTTGAAAACTGCGCGCGCTAACGGGGCGCAACTTCATACCAAAGCGAGCGTAGAGAACATTCAATATGACGGTCGCTGGCATGTGCTAACCGCAGCTGGCGAGTTTTCTGCCCCGATCCTTGTTAACGCAGCCGGAGCATGGGCTGACCAGATCGCCACACTTGCGGGCGTTGCACCATTGGGTATCCAGCCTTATCGCCGCTCGGTTGCGCGGTTACCTGCGCCGGGTGGGCACGATGTTTCTAACTGGCCAATGTTACTTTCCGCAGCGGAAACCTGGTATGCCAAGCCGGACGCCGGCAAGTGGTTGGTTTCCTCCGCCGAGGAAGATCCGGTTGAACCGATGGATGCATGGGCTGATGACATGGTTCTGGCCGAAGGTCTGGCGCGGTATCAGGAATTTGTCACCGAGGAGGTTATGCGGGTTGAGAATAACTGGGCAGGCCTGCGTAGCTTTACGCCGGACCGGACACCGGTTGTCGGGTTTGATGGTGCTGCGAAAGGGTTCTTTTGGTTGGCGGCTCAAGGGGGTTACGGGGTGCAGACCTCACCCGCTTTATCTGCTTTAGCGGCAGATTTGATTATGGGGCGTGCACCGGATTTTGGTGCGGATATTATCGCGGGTCTTTCGCCTGCACGGGATATGTGAATGGAACAGATTGAGGCACTTGTTGTTGGTGCTGGCCCAGCTGGGCTTATGGCGGCCGCGCGTTTGGCGTCGGCTGATCGGCGGGTGGTTGTTGTCGATGCGAAGCCTTCCGTTGGGCGAAAGTTTCTGATGGCCGGAAAATCGGGGTTGAACCTGACCAAGGACGAACCGATTGACGAATTTCTGAATGCTTACGGCGAGGCGCGTGAATGGCTGGAGCCGATGTTGCGCGCCTTTGGCCCTGTTCAGGTTCGTGAATGGGCCGAAGGGTTGGGGCAAGAGGTTTTTACCGGCAGTAGTGGACGGGTTTTTCCAAAGGTTATGAAAACCTCGCCGTTGTTGCGAAACTGGATGAGGGCGCTTTCGGATGAGGGCGTCGAGGTGCGAACGCGTTGGCGTTGGACTGGCTGGGATGGTGATACGTTGCAGTTTGAAACACCGGACGGGGTGCAGTCGATTACGCCTAAAACGACGATTTTGGCCCTTGGAGGGGCAAGCTGGGCACGGTTGGGGTCGGACGGGAAATGGGCGGAATTCTTGGATGCGCCGCTGGCACCGTTCAAACCTGCCAATATGGGGTTTAGGTGCGAGTGGTCGGATTTTATGAAGCCACATTTCGGGTCGCCGGTGAAGCCAGTCCGCTTAACGGTTGGTAAACATTCGGTTAAAGGAGAGTTCGTCATAACGGCCAGAGGGATCGAGGGAGGGGCGGTTTATGCTATCTCGTCACCCCTACGGGATGGGGGAAAGTTAACGGTCGACCTGTTACCGGACATGGAACTCAAAGACGTAATCGCAAAATTGAATCGCCCGCGCGGGAAGAACAGTTTGTCTAATCATCTGCGAAAAACATTAGGTTTGAAGGGCGTCAAAGCGGCGCTGTTACGCGAGGCAGGACCACTACCGGAAAAAAATACCGATTTGGCCAAGCAGATAAAATCTTTGGCGTTGGAACTAACCGGCCCGACACCAATGGACGAGGCGATCTCGACAGCGGGCGGTGTTACGCAAGCGGCGCTGACGGATACCCTGATGCTGAAATCCCGCGATGGCGTGTTTTGCGCAGGCGAGATGCTGAACTGGGAAGCCCCGACGGGTGGGTACTTGCTTACCGCTTGTCTTGCGACGGGGCTGCACGCGGGTAATTCGGCGGCCGAATATCTGAAGGCTCAGTAACCGGTTTTCTCTTTTGCACGCTGATAGGCTGGCCGCGATGTTATACGTTTGAAATATTCGCTGACCGGACCTTCGGGAAGATCGAACTTGGCACCTGTCGCCCAGTTTGCACAATGGCCGAGGAGCAGGTCAGGGATGGTGAAGGTGTCACCCATCACAAATTCATTGTCGCCAAGGCGTTTTTCCAACGTCTTCATTGCGTTGGCGAATTCGTATTTTACTGTAGGCTTGATGGCCTGCACGCGGTATTCTTCGGGGTGGATGAACGAGTTTTTGGCGGCTGTCCACAATGCCCCTTCAATTTCATCAACGCAAAACTGGGTGAAGCTGTCTTGCTGGGCGCGTTCGATCGTACCTGCTGGCAACGTCAACTTTCCATGTTTGTCAGCAAGGAACTGAACGATCGCCACGGAATCGATAATCATTTCACCGTCTACAACAAGGCACGGGACCTTGCCGGATGGGTTAAACGCCTTAACTTCTTCGGAGCGCGGCGAGATTAACACCATTTCATAATCCAGCCCCATTTCTTCCAGTGCCCAATACACGCGCATAG
This sequence comes from Rhodobacterales bacterium UBA3089, assembly GCA_002367255.1. Lineage (GTDB taxonomy): Bacteria > Pseudomonadota > Alphaproteobacteria > Rhodobacterales > Rhodobacteraceae > NORP23. The sequence goes on from DFBD01000190.1 coordinate 12,461, forward strand.
TGCGATTGCTTGATGTTCCAATGACTTTATACATGGTGATTTCCTTATTTCGGGCGCAGCATTGCGATGCGGATGAAGGCGCGTTCCATCATCGCCATGGCGGGAACGGGACGAGAGGATCTTAGGGCCAGATCGGTGTCTGTCAAAACTTTTATCGCCATTTCAAGGCGGGGTGTTTGCCATTGTCGCGCTTGGCGGATCATGCGATCGCGCCGTGGGCCGAAAACTGGTGGACGGGCGCGGGAAAGCGCGGCCTCGGGCCCTTGGTCGGATGATGCTGCGGCGTGGAGTTGGCGGAAATGTCGGGTCGCCCCGATGCAAAGGGTTGTCGGGTTAACGCCTTGGCTAGCTAGCCGTCGCATTTGCGGGACGATCGCGGCGGAGTTGCCGTCGGCGGCGAAATTTACGGCGTCGTCCAGCGCGGCCTCGGATGTTAGCGGGGCGCAGGCGATGATATCTTCGGGGGTGACGGGGGTGTCATCGCCGAGTTTGTAAAGTGCCAGTTTTTCGACGGTCTGGCGGAAATCACCAAGATCAAGTTGTCGGGATAGGTTATCGAGGTCTGTCATGGCAGAGGGGGCGATGCTCGCGATGCCGGACTTTTTCAGCGTCGCTTCGATTTCATCGCGCGTAGGCGGGTCTGTATAAATGCCGATGGCGACGCAGGACCCGCTGCCTTCGAATGCCTTGCGAAGGGCGGAACGCGCGTTCAGTTGGCCTGCGGTCACCACCATCATCGCATCCCCCGGCAACCAGTCCTGAATTGCAGCGAGAAAGATTTTGGATAAGCCATCGGTTGCTTCTTCGACCAGCACAACGCGCTGACCAGAGAAAAACCCTTGGGCTTTGATTGCATCCAGCAGGCTTGCAGGGTCTTTGCGTAACTCGGCGCCGCTTAGGCGGGTTAGGCGCATTTCGTTTTCGCCCTCAACGCCGACAAGCGTGGCAATCACATCTTGACGTTTAAGCGCGATCCGCATGGCGTCTGGCCCGAACAACAATACACCTGCCTTGGACAGATCAGGTTTTGCCAGAAACCGGGCAGCGTCGCGGGCGTTTAGTTTCACGTCAGCCAGTCCTCGGCCGATGTGGCCAGCCGCGTGACGATTTTATCTGCAATGGTAACGGCCATTCGACGGTTGGCGTCCTGTTCGGCAATGCGTGTGGCATAGGCGGAAGCGGTGGCATTATAGGCGGTGAACGCGGTGATCGAGTCCCTGAATATGACACCGCCGCCTAGTTGGGTGATGGTGAATTCGGCGGTTCCTGATAAGTTGTACCGCGTGATGGAGCCGTCAGCGGTGATCGCAATGCCGTCGCTATCAACCGCCAGCGCGACATCCAGTCGGTGGGTCGCAGCGGTTGCGGTGCCGAGGCGTGATTCCAGTTGCTCGCGCATCTGAAATCCATCAAGGCCGTCGAAAGAGCCAAGCGCGATGCGGCCGTGCATTTGTTCAGCGGCGGACCCGTCACTGTAGATTGGCGTGAACCCGCAGGCAGAAAGCGCCAGCGGGGCGGCTGTCAGGGTCAGAAATTTGCGGCGGTTAAATAACGACATTGATGATACGGCCCGGAACTACGATCAGTTTTTTGGGCGCATTGCCCTCAAGCGCCCTGATCACAGCTTCGTCTGCCAGCGCCAGTTTTTCAACCTCGGATTTTTCCATATCCTTGGGTATGCAGATTTCCGAGCGACGTTTGCCGTTGATTTGGATCGGCATAGTGATGGTGTCATCGACCAGCATCGCTGGGTCAACTTCAGGCCAGGGTGCAGTTGTGACCATGCCTTCGCCGCCCATTAACGCCCAGACTTCTTCGGCCAGATGCGGGGTCATGGGTTGCATGAGTTGCGCCATGATTCGCATTGCTACTTGTTTATCTGCATTGCCCGCTTTGGATTTCTGCAAGGTATTGGTGAACTCATATAGCTTGGCGATGGATTTGTTAAAGGCGAAACCTTCAATACCTTCGGTTACATCGGCAATGGCGCGGTGCGTGGCCTTGGCAAGGGCGAGCGCCTCGTCAAGGGCTGCCGCCCCGTCCTCGGCGCTCTGGCTGATTTCATCAGCCATACGCCAGATGCGCTGTAGGTGCTTCCATGCGGCTTCGGCGCCTGCGGCTGTCCATTCGACATCGCGTTCGGGTGGGCTGTCGGACATCACGAACCAGCGTGCGGTGTCTGCGCCGTATTGGTCGATGATATCCTCGGGGTCCACGACGTTTTTCTTCGACTTGGACATCTTGATGATTGGACCGACGGTGACTTCCTCACCTGTGGAACGCAGAGTTGCGCCCTTGGAGGTGCGGATGACTTCGGACGGGTTATAGTATGTTGTGCGGTTGGCCTTGGTGGAGGCATAAAATTCGTGTGTGACCATACCTTGCGTAAACAAGGCGTCAAACGGTTCGATCGCCGATTTCGGCAGGTGGCCGGTCTTTTCCATCGCGCGAGCGAAGAAACGGGAATAGAGCAGATGCAGAATCGCATGTTCAATTCCGCCAATGTATTGATCGACGTTCATCCAGTATTCGGCCTCGGCCAGATCGGTCGGTGTTTCGGCATTTGGCGATGTGAAGCGAGCGTAATACCAGGAGCTGTCCACGAAGGTGTCCATCGTATCGGTCTCGCGCCGGGCTTCACCGCCACAGCTTGGACAAGACGTGTTACGCCATGTTTCATGCCGGTCCAGCGGGTTGCCGGGGCGATCAAATGATACGTCGTCGGGCAGCTTAACCGGCAGGTTTTCCTTTTTCTCGGGCACGATCCCGCATGATTCACAGTGAATCACCGGAATCGGGCAACCCCAGTAACGCTGGCGGCTGATGCCCCAATCGCGCAGGCGGTAGTTGGTAACGCCTTTGCCTGTGCCCGAGGCCTCCATCCGGTTGATAGTATCGGCGATTGCTTCGTTGATGCTCATACCGTTCAGGAAATCGGAATTGATAATGGTGCCCGCTTCGACAAACGCCTTGTTGTCGACCTCGAAATCCTCGCCATCTGAAGAAACCACGGCTTTCACGCCCAGACCATACTTGCGCGCAAAATCCAGATCACGTTGGTCATGCGCCGGGCAGCCGAAAATCGCGCCGGTGCCATAGTCCATCAGGATGAAGTTGGCGATATAGACGGGTAACTGCCAGTCGGGGTCGAATGGATGGGTTACGGTTATGCCGGTGTCATAACCAACCTTGTCAGCCTTCTCCATCTCCTCGGCGGATGTCCCCATGCGGCGGCAATCAGCGTTAAACGCGGCGACTTTCGGATCGCTTTCCAGCGCCTTGGCCAGTGGATGATCGGCCGAGATCGCGGCGAAGCTGGCGCCAAACAATGTGTCGGGG